>JANQHM010000245.1 GCA_028282645.1 Candidatus Gastranaerophilales bacterium | reverse complement strand
CCAAACCGCCCGACTTATTAAATAATTCACAAGATTGAATAATCACTTTAGACTCGTCAGTACTTAAATACAATTTATTTGCTATTTCAACAATTTTAGAGCTGTCCAAATCAATAAGCAATAAGGCTAAATAAATAAGCCAGATATTATCAGCCTCCAGATAGCCAGCATATTTATTTATACAATCCTCAGCATCTTCACCAGGGTTGTTAAGTACGTTATTAATAATAATATCTTTTTCAATCAAGTAGTACAAGTTTCTATTTATAAATTCATTCAAAACACCGGCTTGATTTAAATTAAAAGCCTGCTTGATTTCAGACTTAGCCCTCTCCCCGCACAACCCGTCAAAAAGTGTTGAATGCAAACATGCTCTCTCCAAAAAGTCTGCAGTTTCATCATACTCACAGTCAAAACGCTCACTAAACTTTAAAGCCCTGATCATTCTGGTTGGGTCATCTACATAACTTACAGGATGAAGAAGCCTTATAACCCTATCCCCCAAATCCTGATATCCCCCAAGATAGTCAATAAGCTTACAAAAAGTATTCTCATTCAAAGACATAGCCATAGAGTTAATAGTAAAATCACGCCTCATAACATCATCATAAAGGCTGCAACCAATCTCTATCATTCGAGGCAAAGCCGCAGGATAATCATAAACTTCTTTCCTGGTACTTGCAAAGTCAACCTTAATTTTATTATCATCGATTAAAAATGTGACTTTCGCCGTCTTAAAATCTACATGTAAAGTATTGATAACACATGTATCGGGATATTGAACCGTTAACAAACGAGCAAAATCAATAGCATCTCCCTGAACTGTTATATCTATGTCAAAACTTTTCCTGCTAATAATTAAATCCCTAACAATACCACCTATCAAAAAAATAGGAATATTATTAGCGTCTGCCACCTTTGAACATTTTTTGAACAAGTTTTGAACAGAGTTTTCTACAACCTGTTTAAACTCTTCTGTCAAATAAATATCTTCAAGTTTATTTTCTTCTGATAATATAGCAAGTTTGTCTATATCATCATTATAATCTTTAACCCAAACAGCTTGTTTATTTCTCAAACCTAATATTTTACTTAAATTATCCTGCCCCGATAAAGCCTCAAATGATACAATCCTTGAGGCACAGCTTGTTATTAATCTTATATTATTATCTTTTATATTAAATTTCAAAACCCTGTCCAGGTCAGGCTTTAAAACATATCCTAAAATATTATCATTATTATCCTTTACACCCAGACAAAAATCAGACGAAGTTAATATAACACTACATTCATTCAAACTGGTGTCATCTTTTACCCAAGTTACATTCTTAATTTCACAAAAAACCTGCATAATCCCCAAGGCTAGTTAAAAAATTAATTAAATAAACTGTTTCTTAACATAAAAAGAGCCCATAACTTGTTTATAGCTACTACATTCCCGCTCAAGCTCCTTTACTTTTTTTATTAATTTTTTATTTTCACTGATTAACTTATCTATCTGTGCGGCCAAAAGCTCATTATCACGCTGTAACTTACCTGCACCGACAGCAGATTCAAACACATCAGCCTGAATTAACTGATCCGCTACATTTTTTGAAATCTTTTTAGATAAAGACTGTGCCAACAAGTCAAGAGTATTTGTTGTAACATCAACCGCTAAATGATTTGTTACTATATTATTATCCTGAACATATGTATCAGGGGGTTCAATAGGTGTTATTTCCGGAGAAATATCCTGCAAGTCCCTATTTAAATATTCTCTGATATAATTATCATCATTACCTTGATTCTTTAAATCAATGCCTTCACTTAACTTTGATACTGCAAACCTGTCAAAATAAACGATTTCGTCCTCATCTTCATAAACAGGATCAATATTCCAGTTGATCAAATAATTACACAAAATCTCCATATCGAGATAATAATTATCGGCTTCCAGGTTTTCTTTTACTTGTTCAATAGTTAACATTTCAACACCAATCAAAATTAAGACCTATTATTATTATATAAAAAAAAGCCCGTCAACTAAAAATTTGTGACATTTTCTTATCATTTATTAAAAAAAAAAAGAGGAGCGATCGCTCCTCTTAATCCCCTAAGATATCACATTATCGTTCTTTTTTTTATATTGTTCTGTATTCCTTCGGCCAAATCACTTCGGCCGCTCTTTTCATAAATTGTAGCCATCTTTTCTAAAAATTTTTTATTATCAATATTTATCTTTTCAGACTCCCTATCTGTTACTCTGGATTTTTCAGACTTATCCTCAGCCTGAACAGGTTTCCTGACAGATGGTTTTGAAGCCTGAACTTGCCGCTTTCTTCCCCCAATGGACTTTTTTCCTCTATTTGACCTATTCCCCGGAGGTAACTGACTATTTTGATACTCGCTTAAACCATATTGAGTAAAAGAACTATACCCGCCTTTTTTAGAAGGCTTTCTTTCATAGTCGGAATCAGTAGTGCCGGTAGCCGCGTATTTTTCATTCATAGATTTTAACAAAGCCAATTCTCTTTCCCTCATATCTTCATCTGTCAAATCTATAGTATATTTAGGCTGTTTTCTAAAGAATAACTTATAACCTGCCACAATAATAAAAGCCAATATTAAAAATCTTAAACCCCAATCAAAAATATCTAAAGAAACCAACTTATTAAGCATGTTTCCATCAGTCAGAGCAGAAACTTTTGAATATCCTGAACCTGATGGCATACCTGCACTTCTAGCTTCAGGCGGGTAGTTACTTTTACTTTTACTATTATTATAATAATTCATATGCTGATATTTTTCCTGGTTATTATAATTATTATTTCGATTATTTGCATAAACTGCATTCGTATAGCTATTCCCCCCCTGACTATTTAGATTATTAACCGCATTATTAACCCTGCTAGCCTTACTTGCATCAGAATTATGATTAGCTTGCTTATCAACCAATTTTGATTTGGCAGGCTGTGGCTTTCTTATTATTTCATTCTGCTGTTGAGTATTTTCATGAAACTGATTAACAACAGGCCTCTCCAATGGAACAGGAGTATCTATATATTCAACCGGCTTAATATCTCCCGGCAAGCCTAAATTATAATCAGATTTATTTTGCTTATTCGCCAAAGATGACTGATTATTATAATAAACAGGTTTTGAGTAGTCAATATCTTTATTCACTCCTTCAAAAACAGGAAAACCTCTCCTGGAATCAACAACTATATTACTACGTGAAATTTTTTCACCTTCTATAAATATCTTAACCCTATTATCAGAAACAGGCTGAACTATTACATGCTCAACACCCAGTGCATTATTATACACTGTATTAACAAATTTAGACGCCTTTACATTTTTTATATCAATAACAATTTTATTTTCTGATGCGGTTATTTTATTAAAAGGCACTTCTCTATCAGTTTTAATGAGAATTTTATAAGTCCCGTTACTTTGAGGGGTTATTGATATTTTAGATAGTATAGCCCTCTCAAATATTGCAAGACAAGGATTTATAAAACTCAGAGCCAACACACTCGCTAAAAATGTTATTGATAGAATTTTCTTTTTAGCCATTTACCCAACACTCCTTAACACTATTTAATCCCAGCCTGTTTTTACTTCCCGGTTTATTAATTTTTAAATATTAAAAATTATAAAAAAACAAAAATATTTGAATACTACATTTAGATTAACTTTTAAGATAACCAAAAACATCGACCACCGGATTTAATATTTTATACTAGCCAGATGGTCAATACTTGTATTATTTATTAGGTCTTATTAAAACTCCCAACTTAGTTCTTTAATTTGTAATATACTCCCTCCAAAATACTTTTCAGATTCTTAAATCAGATAAAAGCTAATAAAATATACTATTTTCGGCAGTGGTCAATTGAGTACTGATGCTTACAAGTAAACTCAAGTTATATCAAAAGCTTACAGCGATGACATAAGAAAGGTGATTACCATCACCCTATTTTCTGAAAAGAAAAATCTGGAATTTAATTAATGAGAAGTATATAATATTCTTTATTTACAAGAAAAGGATCAAACAAAGCATGAGAATTACAAGGATTAGCAATTATAGGCAATTTAATAAATTTAAAATACAAGATAATCACAAAAATAAATCACAAAATATAACTTTCAAAGGCCCATCTCCCCATAAAACCTCACCTGCCATGGAGTATTTACATAACCGGGGAAAAATTCAAGCACAAGCAATAGAGCCAAAAGAAGATTTAAGCTCTACAATAATAATAAATAATAATAAAAAAGCCGAAAGCAAAACAGGAAATAATATCATATTAGAAAATAGTAATGCTGATAAAGTTATAGCTAAAAATTTTGTATCATTACAAAGTAGTTCTGCGAATTTAATAAACTCCCAATATGCTGGTTTAAATAACAGTAAGGCAACTGTAATAAATGCTAATCAAATATTTTTAGAAAATTCAACTGTTGAAAGTATTGAAGCGGATGAATTGGTTGCATTAAAGAATTCAGTTGTTAATGGAGAGATAGGAGTAACAGCTGATAATGATACTCCTAGAGTTATAATTGGAGATAAATCCAAGGTTAAAGGGGGTATAACCATAGCATCAAGTCAACAAAATCCAACCATTACAATCAGCCCTAATTCGGAGATTACAGGGAAGATTATTTTTTTAAATGAACGGGGTAAAATTTTTCTTATCCATGATAATGATGGAAACATTGCCAATATAGAAGGTAAAGTAATAAATGGACATATCTACAATATAAAGGCAAACTCCAAGTTGGTAAAAGTTATAGCAAGTATTAATTTTCCAACACCCAAAACTATACCAAAAAGCGAGAGTAACCGCTTTTCAACAGTTATTACCAATATATTGGAAGCCGTTAATAACTTTATTAGTCCGTAACCCTCCGTATAAAGCCTTTAATTTACATTTAAACTACTATAGTCAACAAAAAGCCGGGGGTCATTCAGCTCTTTGTCGGCTTTCATATGAGCTATTTTTGTTGCTTGTATTTGTTTTTTAGTTATGAATGCGTCTAAGCCGAAAATACCTAATAAACTTGCTATAAATCCAGAAAAATCTACTACCTTTGCCACCTTGGGCGATGCTTTAAATTTAGCTGCTGCTATAGGTGTAAATAAAGGAGCGAGAGTAAATAAGGGGGTCGAATACCCTTGTAATGATTCAACATCTTCCGCAAATTCCTCTGAGTAGCTATCTGTCTTGTCAAAAACTCTAAATGTATTTTTCTGAAGCTGTTTTGCTTCTTTTTCTTGTTCAGGAGTTAATTTTATTTGATTAAGAGCCTCTTTGTATTTCAAATCTTTTTTAAGTTGCTCTTTATTATATTTTTTATACTCGAAATAATCTTTAAACAAAGTTTTTATCAACTTTATTTTACCTTTCACCCCTTTTTTATTATCATTACCACCATTAAGATTTTTATCCGGTATATTTTTTAATTCTTCATCCCGGATCTCTAAATAATTCTCCGGGTTATTTAGTATTTCTTTTTTAGCTACAAATCTACCCAATTGTGCAGCATTTTTTATAAGTCCTAAAGAAGACAGGAGAAGCCCAAACTCTACAACTAAAGAGGTTAAAACAGATAGAGACATAGAGGTTAAAAATTTTTGTTTGAGACCCGGGATCAACCTGGATACACCAAACATTAAAGCCCCTGCCATGCCGGAAGGTATAAATCCGCCTATAAGAATAGTATTAGTAGCAAATTCAACGTTTTCCGAGTACTCTTGTGATTTCATATCTATCTTGTTTGCCAAGTTCATTATCAGTTTTTTATCTCTTTGAGCTTTACACAAAGCCTCATTAGGAACTAATTTCACAAAATTTTTCTTTAATTCGTTTTCTTCTCTTTCTGATTCTTTTAAATGCTTCTTATAAGCTCCATAATTAGCAGGAAATCTAAATAAATTTTTAAGGCCATCAATAAAGTTGCCTCTTTTTAGCTTTTCATTCACTTTATCATCAGACATATTTTGAGCAATATTATTAACCCTGACTTTTTGCACCTCACTTAAAACGGCAAAGTTTGCAGGATTTTTTAAATCATCCCTTTGTGCCATATATCTTCCAACTCTTGATGCTTTTTTTTGCAAGATTAACTCTAGTGATACAAAAGGCAGGCTTGACAAAGTTCCCATCAGAGTTCCCAGTATAGGTACAGGCAGACTGGAAACCACTTTTTGTACAACCTTTGGGCATTTATTAATATGCTTCATTAATGCCAAAGGCCCTAAAGTCAAAGTCGGCAGAATAGCAAATAAAGATGAAACCTGAATGGCTGCCTCTATATCCTGAGAAAAAGTCTCCGATCTTTGATCCATAATACTTATATTATCAACTAGCATTTCAGCTTTTCGCCTCGCAGACTCTATACTTTCCGGCGAAAATTGTTTTGTTTTCAGCAGCTCTTTTCGCTTGTATTCATTCTGCTTATTATTATCTTCCCAGGCTTTATAATTTTTACCTGAACTGCTTAATTCTCTTAGCGTACCAATTATACTCATTTTCCCTTTAAATCTTCCTTTATTAAATTTCTGTATACTAACTTAAAAATACTTTTCAGATTCTTTAATCAAATCAGTTAAAAACTAATAAAATAAACTATTTTCTGAATTGCGAAGTGGGAGCGTTAAAAAATGAAATGATCAATTTTATTTTTTATAAGCTCATTCCAAAGAGTAATCTAAAATTTAATTTAGAACCTGTATATATATGCAAAAAGGCAAAACATATTTTTATTTGCCCTTTTATTTTATAATAAATTTATTGATTTTATAAATTAACCTTAATTTAATTAAAGAATTATTAATTTAAATATTCAAAATTGTAAAATATAAATATTTTTTGATTTAATAACAATAGTATAGGAATTTAAGCATCAAAGGGGAGCAATACAGTGAAGATAACCTGCAACTTTGCCGGTAATAAACATCCTCTACAGCCCAACAGATCAGGGCAACCTGATGTGCCTCATCCGTCAAAACTCGGCAAGGCTTACTTTAATATTAATAATAATGACATCATTGAATTAAAACCCCAACTAAAAGTTAGCCTTATAAGGCGATTAACCGGATGCCTTACCGATGAACAAATAGATATTATTAATAAATATCGTATTTTACCGGAAGATACTAAAATAGTAAGAGCACCCTCCCTGTTTAGATTCTGCCTGGCTCCTGTCGTGATTTTTTTATGGCCTGGCATGGAGACAATGCCGGATGACCTTATGGCAAAAAAAACTTTTTTCGGAACTGTTGCATTTGTCAAGGTACGTAAAAATAAAAACAAATAACATATTTTGTTTATATTCAATATATTTTTACTTATTATTAAAGTTGTAGGCAGAAACAAGAAGGCTTCCCGAATAAAATAACACGCTGCAAGAATACAGCACAAAACAACTATAGCAACTTTCCTACCAGGTCTTAAATACTTCAACCATTTATGCAGCAATGACGACTCTGTGCGACATTGACGTTTTGGCCACACTTAAAAACAAGAAAAAGCTTGGTATTTTACTATCTTGTACTGGTACGATAGGTGCAATTGCCACAGCAATTCTATCAGTTACAGATACTTGCAGAAAACCAAGCAAAAAATAAAACAAAAAGGCCAAACATATTTTTTATTTGCCCTTTTTATTTTATAATAAATTTATGGACTTAAATTTAAACTTATTTTGTTTATATTTGATATGTTTTTACTTATTATTAATGTAAATTTATAAAACCAATAGATTGGAAAATAAATATGCAAGTAAGTTCCTTCAACAAAGCCATACAAGCACAACCTGGCAAACAATTAAATAGTAGAGTTAAATTTGCAAGCAATAATAAAGAATATAAACCCGATAGTATTGAACAGAACACACATGGAGTCCCTGCACTAGCATCCTTTTTTCTCCCTGGTCTTGGCCAATTCTTGAATGGACAAACCGCTAAAGGTATTGCCCACATGGCTTCTGAGTTTATTTCAGATGCAATATGGATAATAGGAACCACTGCATTACTCCGAGACAAAAAAAATGCTGTTAGTAGAACTCAAGCCGCTATCGGAGGGCTGGGAATAATTGCTACAAGAATTATATCAACAGTTGATGCATACAGAGAACCTAATAAAAAATAAAACATAAATATAGATATTCCAACTCATTTTATTTATATTTAATATGTTTTTATTTATTATTGATATAAATTTATTAGGCTAATAGATTGGGAAAATATATATGCAAGTAAATCCACACAATAGAGCAATACAATTACAATCTGCCAATAATACCAGGATTAAATTTACAGGAACACAGAAACTCCCTGGCCTTCGTCACTTCCAAAATGGAGAAAAGAAAAAAGGGATAATTTATATGTCTATATACACCACAATGTCCGCTCTGTGCGGGTTAAGTCTTTGGGCTTTATTAAGAGGAAAGGAGACTCTTAGCACGTTACTACTGTGTACTAGCGTTACAGGAATCATTACTACAGCATTTATATCTGCCTTGGATGGTTATAAAACAAAAAGCAAAAAATAAAACAAAAAGGCCAACCATATTTTTTATTTGCCCTTTTTATTTTATAATGAACCTCCTCGACCCAAGGGTCGAGGTATCAGCCCCATAACTTTAAACACAAAGCTTTGCTTTGCATAAGTTAGCGACCCAAGGGACGGGGTATTCTATCGAATAAATTTATTGACTTAAATTTAAACTTATTTTGTTCATATTTGAAACAAAAAATTTATAAACTTAATCCTCGTCCTCAATACCTTCGCCCATGCACGCCTTCAATACTTTATTCTGCCAGCCCGGAGCCTTTTCTATATAGTAATCAGCACCGCGGTTCAAACACCTTGCCTTATATTCATTCTTAGAGAAGGCAGTCATAACAATAATCTTGGTATTCAGTTTACACAAAAGCGAAAGCTTTTTAATCTCGTCAAGGAGAATAAACCCCTCACGCTCGGTAGGTATAAATAAATCCATAACAACAAGCTTATAATCCTGCTTTTTATATTTATCAATAGAGTCATATATTTCTTTAGAAACCGTCACACAAAAGCCACGGTCAGACAATAATCTATCCAACTGATAGGTAATAACACCAAGGTCATCAACTACCAATACAAAATCACCTTCATTAACAACATTTTCTACAGACATAAATACATCCTATCCTTAAATCACTTAGCAGCTAAACAAGATTCCATTATCTTCTTCTGCCATCCCTGAGCTTTTTCTATATAAAAACTGGCACCCTTTCTCAGGCATTTTTCTTTATTTTCAACCTTAGAAGATGCAGTCATAACAATAATTTTAGTATCATGCCTGTTTATGATAGACATTTTTTTAAGCTCATCCAGCAAAATAAAACCTTCTTTTTCCGTTGGTATAAACAAATCAATCACGGCAAAATCAAATTTATCAGCTCTGAATTTTTCTATAGCATCATAAATTTCCTGAGAAACTATAACATCAAAACCCATCTTTTTAAATATAACATCCAATTGATAAGCAATTATTCCCATATCATCAACAACAAGAACTTTTTTACCATTCTCAGGTAATTTACTCTGTGTAGTATCAGACGTACCAGCACCTACATTATTCTGACTGGCAAGCATACTATTAAACTTCAACTCTATTTTAGTCAAAGCCCTATTTAAATCAATAGAAGTAACCTCTTCAGGCGGTATTAAATCAGCCAGGCTAAATATCTTTTGAACAAAAACACTGTCAATTTCAATTTTCTTTTTATCGCTAGGCATATTCACCCTTAATACATTTTCATTACAGAATCTATTTTAACTTTTTTTTTAAATGATTACCACACCTGCCACCATCTTTTTTTCAAATTTTTATTTTTTCTGGTCTGCATGGTGGATTTTAATATATTATAAACAGCTTTATCATCCAGGTCAAAATGTAATTCCAGCTGATCTATATAATTATCAAGAGATTTTTTGGCCTTTTGAGTCCTTTGATAAGAATTATCTTTAAAGTCTTTTTCAGCATTGACGCCCATAACCAAGCATCTCCCCACTAAGCTTATTATAATTTTAAATATATATTTTAAATCATCTTTTTTCATTAGAAAAAAGTTTACAAATTAAATTTTCAAAATACTAAATAATAAAAGTAAATTACCCCGCAATATATTGCAAAACTAACCTTTTAACCTATTTAAATTTTTTCAAAATAAGCTAGTATTAAACTCGTAAACTTAGTAAATATAACATTTTTTTATATCCTCGATCCAAGGGTCGAGGTATCAGCCCCATAACTTTAAACGCAAAGCTTTGCTTTGCATAAGTTAGCAACCCAAGGGTCGGGGCATTCTATCGAATAAAAATTAAAGAAAAAACGGGTAAAAATGAATAAAGAAGGTATAAAAGTAGAAACATTCAACAATAAAAAAATCTATGTAAAAAATGACATAGTGCAAGACAAAACATGCCCAAACTGCCAAATATTAATAACAGACTCCAAAGCCTTTTGTGATTGCGGTTTCTACTTAAAAGCCAATCAAAACAGTAAAAAATTTGCAATATTAATCCCCGTATGGGTATTATCATTCTTCCTTTCACTGATACTAATAATAAACCTGGCCGGATTAAAAAATATAGTTATCAGCCACTTAAAAGACCCCACAATAACTACAAGGTCTCTATCTCCGCTAAATATACAAGTAATAAACAACATAAAAAACACTACATACCGCAACTACATACAAAATGCCTTTGTCTCCCACGAGCAGGAGAATAAACTGATAGTAATAATAAAGCCAAACTACTGGAATATACTATCAAAGGATGATAAACAACATTTACAAGAATCCGTCTTAAAAAGCTGGCAAAAAGTTTATGAAACAAGCTCAAAAAAACAAAAAACCAAAGCAAGCGCAATAGTAGAGTTTTCCAATAAATAAAAATATGGTAGTGGTCAGTTGAGTACTGATGCTTACAAGTAAACTTAAGTTATATCAAAAGCTTACAGCTATGACATGAGAAAGGTGATGACCATCACCAAAAATATAAAAACAGGCTACATAAATGAGACCAAAATAAAAAGGGTGACTTTCGTCACCTTAATTCTTTTGGAGTTTACCTACCTTTAAATGTGTTTCCTTTACCCAATATTATAAAGTATTTCTCCTGACAAAAAATGCTTGTTTTTATAAAAATTTAATATTAATTTACATATTAAATTTTTATAAAATTCATATTTTTTTTAATATTTTAAGATAAAAATACAAAAAGTATTTTTTTTATTTATTTTATTTTTTTTAATACAATAACATTAAACTAGGTAAAGGAGAAAATTTCTTTCAAATTCATCAAAGAGGAGATAAACATGCCGGAAAACAAAAAAACAATAATGTCAGGAATGAGACCTACAGGTAAACTACATATAGGACATTACATGGGCGTCTTAAAAAACTGGGTTGAGCTTCAAAACGACTACAACTGCTATTACGCAATAGCAGACTGGCATGCACTTACCACAAAATACGAAGAAACAGAAGAATTAAACCAACATATTATAGAAGTTGCAACAGATTGGCTGGCAAGCGGCATTAACCCGCAAGAATCCATAATATATGTACAATCATTAATACCTCAAATTGCGGAACTTCATGTATACTTAAGCATGATAACCCCTTATAACTGGGTTGAAAGAGACCCCGCGCTCAAGGATATGGTTCAAATCCTCAGTAAAAAAACTGATGAACAGGAAGCTAAAGACCCGACGGCATCGGGTGTTATCACATACGGACTATTAGGATATCCCGTACTGCAAAGTGCAGACATCATGATATTCAATGCATCACTGGTACCAGTAGGTAAAGATCAGGTTGCTCACCTGGAATTATCCAGAGACATAGCAAGGAAATTCAACAATATCTACAAAACAGATTATTTTAATGAGCCGCAGCCCAAGTTGACTACAGCACCTTTACTAAAAGGCATAGACGGCCAAAAAATGGGGAAATCTTTTAATAATGATATTAAATTATCAGATTCCGATGAAATAACAGCAAAAAAAATAATGCGAGCAATTACAGACAGATCAAGAATAAAAAGAACAGACCCCGGCCACCCTGACGAGTGCGAAGTTGTTTATACATACTATTCAATATTTGCGGATGAAACAACCCAAAATATCGTAAGAAAAGAGTGCAGCGCAGGCACCAGAGGTTGCAAAGACTGTAAAATCGAGCTTGCAAACCTGATAAATAATTATTTTAAAAATATAAGAGAAAAACGAAAAGAGCTGGAGCAAGACACAGACTATATCAAACAAGTAATTTTCGAAGGCAGTAAAAAAGCTAAACAAAGAGCCGCCGAAGTTCTTTACGAAGTTAAAGATATTATGAATCTTTATAAGGTTTAATCTATTCCTCTTATTAAATCGCAAAGCTTTACATCATCCAGCTTTTTAGATTTTTTAATAGCTGATTGAACTTTTTGTCTGGGATCTCTACTTTTTAGTTCACTCAAGCCAATAACAGTGTTATCATTGTTATCAAGAAAGAGCATTTTCTTTAAAGCTTTAAATATAAACATCTGTATTACCCCCTTATTTTTATCAAATATTATGAGAAACTTAACCGATTCAACAGAAAAAGCATATAATTTATTAAACCAAAGCCTTGACTACACTGATATTATAAAATATTTGCAGTCAGACGACTTAAACAACATAAGCCTGGCTCTTTTAAACATAGATAAAATCAATAATCCAAAACATTTAATACTTTTAGTAAACCTTCTTAACAGTCCTGACTCACGAATTAGAGAACTTACCTCCTCTGTTTTAAAAAAGTTAACAACTGTTCATGAACATCATATATTTTTTAATACAGAAAAAACAATAAATATTTTAATAAACCAAATAACAGACAAAAATCCAAGAGTCTGCAAAAATATTATAAATATACTAGGAGTTATTAACAATAAACAACCGGTTATAAACAAATTAGTCGACAATCTAAAAGGCAAAAACGAAACCAGCCACACATACTGGTATTTAGAAGCGTTGCAGGATATTATCGACTCTTCAGCGCTAGATAGTACAACTTGGGATAATATATTTAATATTTTACAAGAGTATTCAGAGAACGAAGAGTATCCAATAAGAGAAAAAATAAGTTATATTATAAAAAAATTAAATAAAATTATTAAAAATAATAATAAAATAAATAGTATCAAGGCAAAATTGGAGCAAGACCCTAACTTTTACGTCAGATTTGCACTAGAATAAAATTTAAATATAAAAATATCAGAAAATTTAAACAACTTGATAGCTCAAAACGAGGCAAAAAATTGCCCGAGGTCCTAGTAACAAATCTTGCAAACTTTCTTGAAAATATTGACAAAGAAAATTTGTATCAATCCAACGTCAAACCAATTAGTGCAGGCAAACGCTCTAAAAAGTCAACAAAGTTACTTGATGCTTTAGAAACAAAAGATGTCTATATAGAAAAAGAAGAAGACAGGCTTCAAGAATTTATAGATTTTACAATTGAATCAATAGAAAATCTTGAAGGTGACAATAATGGATGCTAAAAAGCAAGCCCAAATATCAAACAAGGGCATGAACAGTCTTTTCTACTTATGGCCTTTTCTTTTAAGCCTAATAATTTATACAGATAGTAGCCAACTTCATTACATTTAATATAGAAAAAGCAACAGTAAGGCCAACAATAATGGCTGCCTTGGCAGGTTATAGCTTTACTGCCACATTCTTCCTTGTTGCACTTCCCAGAAGTGGTTACCTAAAAAAAATTGACCCAAAAAATCTAACATTAAAATATGCTTTCACAATGGTAGTTCCAGCTATAACAGGCATATTAAATTTAACACTCACCGCAATTATTGAACAAAAAAGCATTGCAATAATTGCAAGCTTTACTGACTATCTATTTTTTACAACAATTATATATTTCTTCTGGTCACTCTTTATACTATTAAGCATATTAAAACAATACAGAAACTCTCTTGAATCTTGAATAATAAATATACACTACCCCTTTTTACGCTCTGGCCAGTATGCCTTTACTCCATGTATTATATAAACAGGATTATTAATAAGAATAACAAGTGCCGAACCTGCAATGGCACAAACCGCGCTTAACACTTTGTTAGCCTCAACAAAAGTTGCAACATTGTTCAATAATTTTTCTAGTTTATTGTACTTGTTACTACCGCTAGCATTATAATTACCACCTGTAAACATTACATTAGCTCTATCTTCTTTTTTATAGATTTTAGAATGATTCATACTTGCTCGACTAGTTGAAATTCTTCTCATATTAATCATCATAAAACTTCCTATAAATCCCTATTTGACTATATAAATAAAAAATAAAAGTAAAATAAATTGTTACATAAAAATAAAAAAAAGTAAAATAAATTACCTCCACAAACTAATGGCAATAATCAATTTTACTTTTTTGGGTTTAGTATTGATTATAAACTACTTGTTGGCATTACAAGAGTTTATTTTATTTTTAAGTTCATCAATCCTGTATTCTAATGTATACTTTTTAGGTAAAAACATTAAATACCAAGCACCTAAAACATCAAGAATTTTATTAGCAGGACTATTTTTGTATTTTTCCAGTTCTTTCAATTCTTCCTGATATCCCTTAAGCTCTCTATTACTGCTTGTATTCAATTCTCTTTTTTTAGCTGATTCAGCTTTAAAAGCAGCGAATGGATAAGATTTACTCCTTATAGTGCTTATCATAAAAAGAAATACTCCCTACTAAACTAATAAACCAAACAGAGTTACTCAACACTATAGTATCCAAATGAATTACAAATCATTTTATAATTATATAAATAAAAAATAAAAGTAAAGTAAATTGTTATACAAATAATCTGCAAAATATTTTTTACAAAAAAGACTTCAATAGATCACCCTTTTAAGATACAATCCAAAGCCCTTTAAACTGATACATCAAGTTTATTTTGCTTTTTTTTGTACTTTTCAAGCTTTTTTTCAGCTTCTCCAATTTTCTTCCTAATATTTATATTTATACCATCGCAAAAAAATGCATCTTTCATCTTACGTAGTATACCTATATCATCAAAAGGAACCCAACTGGCCTTATAGGTAGGATCATATTGCTTTAGTTGTCCCTCAAGTTCTTTAAGCTTTTCTCCATTCCTAGAGTATTCTTTCTCTGTATCTAACTGATTCTTTAGCGAAGAAATAGCTATAGACAATCCCAATACAGATTTAAAACTAAATTTTTTTTTAATTTTATGCGTGGATTTTGCTTGACTATGAAGTTGTATTTTATTAGTAAATATCATAAATACAATAATAAACTCAAATTTGCAAAGATACAAGATAAATAAAAATTACTAAAAATAATTTCTACAAGTGAAACCTATTTCTCAATCATACAGAGTTACTCAATGCTATAGTACCCAAATCTATATCGGGAACTCCATAACGATCTAGCATTATTTGCTCATATCTTTTATCATCATCTGTAGGCTCAAAGAACTCATGCTCAGCAGTCTCTGAACCAATCCAACCACCCAATATACTTCCAATGAATCCACCAATCTTTGCCCCGCCAACAGTTCCAAATGGACCAGCTGCTGTTCCCAGTGCACCCCCTATGAGAGTTCCTAGCGCCGCTCCGGCTGTCCCACCAGCTGTTTTCACGGCAAGTCTTGCAGCTGAATTTTCTTTTTTATATCTTTTTAGAAATTCTTCATCTGATTCTTCGTTTCCTTTAAAGGTAATGGCTTTAGAACTACCTTCAAAGCCTTGTTTTTTTTTAAAATCATTTAGAAGTATCTTTATTTGCCCTGCTCTTTCTTTCTCTGTATCATTTTTTAACATTTGGTCAGTTTTCTTATCTAGTTTTTGAATAACACTCTTCGCAACTTCAGAATCCATCATCATTTTAATCATCTGCATGAAATCTTTGGGCGGTAAAGGTACTTCCTTCCGAGTCCCATTCACCTGGAGAGCGTTAACCGTATTCTGAAAATTTTCAGACACTTTAGGGTCAAAAAACATAGATATTACTTTTTCTGCTTTTTTATCAGTTAATTCTTTACTTTCCAAAAAATTAATTTTATTATTTGCTGCAAGTTGAGTAATCCCTGAAAGTGAATTTAAACCAGATGATTTATCCTGTTTTGCCCCTAAATTATCTTTTAAACCAGCATTACCTTTTTCTTGCATTTGTTTTACCTGAAGTGCTTTGACTGGATATTGATTAATGAACATTCTCTCTTCCTCTCTTGTCTTGAATAATAATACAACTTGTTATGATATGATATTCTATTTAAAAAATAGTATATTATAAAAATATTTATTAATACTAAATTGTAACAAAATATTAATAATTGTTTTTTAATATTGCAAATAAAAAATAATTTCACAACTATGTAAATAAAAAATAAAAGAGAAATATTGCCAAATTAGCATTTCCCCCTTGACAAAGCCTGCGGAATTTTTAGGAAAATGCTATAACATATTTAGCAGGATCTTTTAATTTTTCAACAATATAATCGTCTATTTCAAACATCAAGCCGCATCTATTTCAATATATTCATGCCTTGATGGCTTTGGAAGGGGCAAACCATCTTCAATCAACCCTCTAATATGTATCTCAAGAGCTTTTTTCATATTCTGAACTGTCTCTTCTATTGTATCGCCAGTAGCTATACATCCATCTACATCAGGCGAATATGCACTATAATTATTACCGGCTTGCTCGATTATAATTAAATATTTTTGCATATTGATTCTCCTATATTGTGAAAGCCGATTTTATTTCAAACCAGCCTGTTTTAATATACTATTAAGCGTTTTCCTTGCAACGTCAGCACTCAGCTTTCCTGCGATAGTCACTTTTCCTTTTTTAACATGGTGCTTATATTGTCTATGACTTCCCTCTTGATTAACCAGGAACCATCCATCCTTTTTTATCAAGGCTATTATATCTCTTACGTTCATGTGTTTTTCTTCTTGTTTTAGCTTTATGCTATTTAGTATATCAATTTAAGTACAAAAAGTTAAGTCATAATACCTTTAAGATAAGAAATGTTACAAAATCGACATTTAACCCTTGACAAAGCCTGCACGATTTTCAGAAAAATGCTATAACATATATTTTGAATGAAAAAAAATAATACCAATAAAAAAGCGGCGAAAGCCGCTTAAATTAATTAAGTGAGATGATTAATTCATTAAATTCTTTATTATATCTTCCCTAATAAGCTTGGCTGTATAGCCCTGGCACTGGCTGATAAAGAAGCCTGTAAAGCAGTCTCCTGAAACTTAATCTCGGAAATAACCCTAGCAAGATCAATATCCTCATTCTCGGATAAAAACCTGGTATAAGTAAGCTCATCATCAGAAAGCTTATTCCTGGTCATGTCAAGCCTGGTCAACCTCCCCCCAAGCTCAGCCTGAACATTAAGCAAAGTCTCCAAATCATCATCCAGTACATCCAACTGATCTCTAATATTACTATGAGAAGGTGTATCAAATTTTAACTCGTTACTAATGGTCTTGAGGGTATTCAATAACCCATACTGCCGAGGAGGATCAGAGCTGGTATCATATTGCCCAAAAACCTCATCAGCAACCATATTTATAGGCATAGTAACATTTTGGCTAATTTCAACGTTACGCTCAAAGTCCTTATCGGGCATAGTCCCTTTATATTGAATACTATCCCCCTCAAGATCATAAGGCTCCCTGTCAGTTATCTTTCCACCGAATAAAAATTTGGAATTATATCTGGTATTACCTAAATCAACAATACGATTAACCAACTGATCCATTTCATTAGCAATATCCTTCATCTGATCAGATCCAAGCGTAGAATTAGAAGCCTGAACAGTAAGCTCCTTGGCCCTATGCACAACATCAACAGCACTTAATACCGATCTGTCAGCAATATTCAACTCAGCAGCAGCATACTCAATATTTGTCTTAAATGTATCAATAGAGCCTAAAACCTTCTTATTAAACATAATATTCATAGACGCAACAGTATTATCAGACGGCCTATTAATCGCTTTCCCCGAAGCCAACTGCTCATTCATCTCGTTCAACCTGGATCTGTTTATAAGTAGATTATCAATAATATTATCATTTAACAATCTGTCTGTTATCCTTGTATAAACCATATCTCACTTATCCTTTATACTTAAACCATGTTAATTATAGTCTCTAAAGACTTGCTAACAGTGTTTAACACTTTAGCAGAAGCCTCGTAAGCTCTTTGATATCTAAGCAAATCAGTCAACTCCTCATCAAGGTTAACACCCATAATAGATTCGCGCTTGGTCTTAATGTTCTTCATAATAGAATCCTGAGCTTCATAACTCTGCTTTATACTACTGGACTCAATACCAATCTTACCCACAACAGAGCTTAAATAGTCTTCAAACGTAGCATTATCAAGCTCAGAGTTATACTCATTTCTTAACTGGGCAATAGCAAGGGCATTACTGCCATCACCTTTTTCTAGTACATCATCAGACTGGGCCGCAGCTATCTTAAAGACATCTTTAACAATATTGTCATTAACCGTAATACTGGATGCTGTGATATCGTTAACATATCCAGCCCCATCAACAAAGATATTTTCAGGTATCTCATCAGGGTTATTAACGGGGTCACTAAGTCTATTCTCATCAACAACAATATACTTACCCGAAGTCTGAATACTATTAACAGCCTCGGCAAATTCCCGAGCAAGCTTGTTTAGCCTGGTCATGATATTGTTAGTAGTTAACTTATCAGGGTCATCAAAGTCATAACGTACAGAATCAAGTACTCCTGCAATCTGACCGGTTTTAAACAAGTCATTAGCGTTACTATTTATAACCTCATCATCCTCAATTCTTGTTAAAACAACAACAGTAGGATCATAAACTCCCTCCGTACCCATAGATTCAGTATTGAATGCAACATCAAACTCAATATGCCTGGTATCTCCGTCCAGTATCTCATAATTACCCACAGATATAGACAAGTTATTATTAGCTTTTTCATTTACACTTATAGGTATATATTCAGATATATCATCTAACAGGCGATCTCTTTCATCCATTAACCCGTTAGGCGCAGTCCCCATCGCCGAAGAAAGACCAATAACCCTGTTCAATTCAATTAATGCATCAAATTTAGTGTTCAACTCCGACGTAATAAGGCCCAACTTGGATTTATCAAGCGAACCCGGGTTGACAGAATTACCAACAAGGTTCTCTTGAATACCGGTCAACTGATTGGCGGTATCATTAAAGTTCTGCGTCAAATCCATAGCCTTTTGTACAAAGTTAGTCCTGGTAACAGAATCAACAGGATCCATACTTAACTTGTGAGAAGCATCATAGAACTGAATGAAAGCATCGCCAATTCCCCCTTCTTCAAGCTCATTAGCAGCATCTTCAATTAACGAAATATTAGAATCAAGCTCTTTATAGTAATTAAAGGTGGTTGACTCACTTCTATAGTAATTATCAAAATAAGTTTCACGATTTCTTGTAACAGTGTCAACCATAGACCCGACACCCATCTGAGCAGCAACAGCACCAATATTGGCTCCTGTACTCATCACAACCTTCTGCGAAAGCTCCAAACGCTCCTTACTGTATCCAGGCGTGTTAATATTAGCTATATTATTGTTAATAAGATTAATAGCAGCCTGATTCAATTGTAAAGATTGTTGTGCTGTGTATATCCCAAACATACTGGATGGCATTTTCTTTTCTCCCCAAGTTTTTTAAGCATCTTCCACTATAGAACTTAAGCTTATTGAGCTTTTAACATCATTCTTTCTCCCCAGGTTATTATAAGAGGAAACTTGTGGCTTAAAAGCACTGACAATAACATCAACAGTACCCTCAACCATCTTCATGGAATGCTTTAAGAGCTCAGTATTTATAAAATCCAGTTTTTTTATGCTTTTAGCCTTATTTTTCAGCTTATTAGACTTACTTAATATTCTTTTTTTATTAATATCATTTTTTAAATCAAATAAAAAATCATAAATCTTCTTATCGCCGGTCAAAACCAGTCGTTGTTCCGCCAAGCGTTTTATTTTATCAAATGTTTCCCGTATTGAAGTATCTATATTCTTTAATTGTTCCAAGTCACTGTTTATTAGTGCATTTTTCTTTTGAACCAGGTAATATTCTAATTCAGAATATGATTCAATCTCCTTATTTATAAAATTTTCCAATTCTAATAAATTTACCAAACCAATATCCTCCGGTTTTTTATAACTCAAAACAATTATTATAATTAACCATAACCAAAACAAATATAGCAATCTTAAAAATATAAAATTATTACAAGAAACTATTTCCTACCTTTCTGAATATATTAATAAATTCATGGCTTCTAACATGGCCAACATGATTACAAAAAGAGGTTCCATGTTTCAAACCCGACATAGCAGCGCCAGCCGACTTTTCAGCATGAATAAAATCATGCAACATGCTGTCACTATCATGATTCAAGCTGCAATATTCAGGAGCTCGTTTAAGCCTGTTTAAATATTTTTTTTGACTCATAATACCTAAAAACATGAAATAACCTCTAAATGGCCCTTAAAATTCTCATGACTGTCTTTTCATTTGTTCATAAACCTGTTTAGCCATACCCAAGCTGGTTGAAGGATTAGAAGAAATCTTTAAAGCAATCTCTTGATTCAGCATAGATTTAAAAGTTTCTTCACCCCTACCGCCACTAATAAAGCCGGATTTATCAACAGTTGAATCCATAACATCTATTAATTTCTTAACAAAAATAGCCTCAAACTCGCCGGCTGTTTTCATTAATTTTTCATCATCCTTATTAGCTTTTTTCAAAGCCTTTATATTGTCCTCCAACTTATTAAGGTTAAAGTCGCCCATATTATATATTGTTGAATTTATATCCGCCGGATTCAGCATTTTAAATATATCCTCAATATTTTCCTAACCTAAATAATCTCCAACGAAGCTTGCAAGCTACCTGCAGCTTTTAACGCCTGTAAAATAGAAATCAAGTCATAAGGGCTAACCCCAATTGAATTAAGCGCAGTAACCAGCTCGCTCAAGTTGGCATTCGAGCCAAGCTCTACCACGTTACCCGGCTGCTTATCAACACTGATTTCAGCATTTTGAACGACTTCAGTGTTACCTTCACCCATAGCATTCGGCTGAGATACCTCATTTACGGACTTAACCGTTACAGTCAAGTTACCGTGAGCAACCGCCGCAGGCAGCAATTTAACCTCACTGCCGATAACTATGGTTCCTGTTCTTTCATTTATAACTACCCTTGCAGCGTTTTCAGCAGTATCAACCCTCAAGTTTTCAAGAATAGAAATAAATCCAATCCTATTTGACCTAAACTTTTCAGGAATCATAATTTTTATAGTGTTTCCATCCAGAGCCCTAGCTTTAGCCAGATTATCATTTACAGTCTGAGTAATCCTTGCAGCCATTGTAAAGTCAGACCTGTTTAAAACAAGTTTAATACTTTTCTCTCCACCAATAGGAGTGCTTATATCTCTTT
The DNA here is from genome assembly GCA_028282645.1 of Candidatus Gastranaerophilales bacterium. Lineage (GTDB taxonomy): Bacteria > Cyanobacteriota > Vampirovibrionia > Gastranaerophilales > JANQFW01 > JANQFW01. The sequence goes on along the minus strand of JANQHM010000245.1, from coordinate 27,597 downwards.
CAATGATAGCTCCATTGGGTATTCTGCCAGAAGTTGAGACAGTTGTTTTCACCCTGCTTCCTCCGGCTGAAATATCAGTACCACCTGTACTAATGGGACCTTGTGCCATTGCAATAACCTCACCGTTTGGAGCCAATAACTGAGCCTGAACCAAAACACCTCCCTCTAAACTCTTTGCGTCTGCAAGAGAGGAAACAACCACATCAATTTTATCCCCATTTTTTGCAAATGGCGGAACTTTAGCAGTTATAATAACCGCAGCGGTATTACCTTTTTTAATATCATTACTATTGGTTATCACAGTACCAAGGTTGGAAAGCATTGCTTGATTGGTTATTTGTGTTGACCTGCTGTTATCTCCGGTACCAGGCAAGCCAACAACTATACCGTAACCAACAAGTTGATTCTCTCTAATTCCGTCAATATGTGTTACATCTTTAATTCTGACACTGGCTGCAAATGATGCGGGTGTCATAAAATTAAATAGCATCAATAATAATAGTAAAATAACTTTAAATTCTTTAATCATATTAATTCCCACCTGATTAATTTAATCTGCAAATAATCAAAATAACTAAAATAAATGCCTTAAAACCCTATTAACAGGTGACACTTTCTCTGATCTAGATATAGTACCTTTACTGATAACAGCCATCTGCAAGTTTGCAATATATTTAGAGCTTACAGATCCGGAACTTGTAATCATTCTAGGATCAACAATGCCGCTTAAAATCAAATTTACTTTATCAGGTCCGTTTATAGCAGTTTTTTTACCTTGAATTACAAGGTTACCATTAGGCATAATCTGGATAACCTGAGCTGCGATAGTATTGCTTATCTTTGTTGTTCTCGATATGCTTGATTGATTATCATTTTCAAGGGCACCGCCAAATCCGCCAACTTCTTTAGGTACCAGCTTTCCGGGCAAGACCCTGTTCAACAAGGATGAAAAGTTATCCGTTGTTGATGAATCTCTAGAAATATTAAGGGTCACTTTATCCGAAGATGTATACTGCTCTTCAATATTAACAATAACCAAATCACCAATGGTTCTTGCTTTTGTACTGCCAAACAACGACCTTGGTTGAGAGCTGTAAACATTTTGAGAGACACCCGTTCTAAACAAGGACTCTGCCAATGCTTCACCTTGAACAGATATAGCTGCCAAAGCTAAAATTATATATTTTATTATCCCTGTTTTCATACGTAACAATCCTTATATTTATACCGGTCATCAATTGAATTTAGTATCAATCTTTTCTGAGTATAGTTTATTTTATTAGATTTAAAAAATTTTAATAATCAGAAACGTATCTTATAGTTAATTTATAAACTAATCAAAACCTTATTTTTACCTATAACTTTACCAATATACCTTTTTCTGAAACTTTTATTCCTAACCTTGATATAATCACCCATTCCTCCGTCTTGCAGAGCCTCACCGGGGAGTGTAACCTTAACCTTACTACTTTCAAATACAAGATAAATAAAGCTATTTTTTAATACAGCAGGTATTTTCTTTATGAATCTTTTATCAATAATAGTACCAGGCTTTAAGTTTTTCCTGGATATATTGCCAATAACCGAAAAATCTTTACTTGCAACGTTTTTATAATTTCTTGTTATATCTCTATACTCAAGACAAACATTTGAAAAGCCTAAAGTCCGGCCTCTTTCTATGCTATCTTTAGCAACCCAAACCTTATCTTTTACAGTCAGCTTAATTGGCAATCTAAATGTTTTTACAGCTTTTTTATCACAAAAAACCTTAACAGTTATGATAGAATAAGGACTGATATAATTGGAATTCACTGAAGTCTTAACATCTATATCTCCATCAGGAACATTTAATGATTTAAATTTAAGCTTTTTAAATTCAATACTGATTTTTTTTGAATCATTATCTGAGCTTTTAAGCTTTTGAGTAATATCCTGTTCTATTTTTTTCTTCAAAAAATCAGAATCAAGAAGCTTAGCATCTGAATTTAAATCAAACACAAAGAAACAAATTATTAAAATTATTATATTTTTTAAGATATTACCCATTATAAAAATCCTATACTATCTGATTTGCAGTCCTTAGCATATTATCAGAAGACTTAATCAATTTAGAGTTAGCTTCAAAAGCTCTTTCCGCCTGAATTAAATTAATTAATTCCTCAACAACCTGAACATTAGAACCTTCTAAAAATCCTTGCTCAATTGTACCGAACCCTTCTTGCCCGGGCTCTCCCTCAATAGCATTACCCGATGCACCTGTCTCAATAAACATATTTTTACCAATACTTAATAATCCGGCCGGGTTCGCAAATCTGACAAGTTGTATTTGAGCAATTTCAGTTTGCTCTGTATCACTGCCCTGCCTGACCGAAATCCTTCCGTCAGGTGTTATTGTTATCTCTGAAACATTGGTCCCTATAGTAATTTGCGGCTGTATAATATAACCGTCAGTTGTTGTAACCTGTCCATTAGCGTCAACTTTTAAACTGCCGTCTCTTGTATAACCAATTGAGCCGTCATCAAGCTGAACCTGTAAAAAACCTTTGCCTTCAATTGCAATATCAAGAGGGTTTCCTGTTGTTTTAAGGATACCTTCGCTAAACACCTTCTGCGTTGCAGAAGTTTTTGTACCCAATCCAACCTGAATACCAACAGGCTGATTTGTCCCCTGAGATACTTGAGCCCCTGGTGATTTAATTGTTTGAGACAATAAGTCCTGAAACTCGGCTCTGACTTTTTTATATCCGCTGGTATCAACATTGGCAATATTGTTGGAGATGATATCCATATTCATTTGTTGAGCGATCATCCCTGTTGCCGCCGTAGTAAGAGCTTTTAGCATATAACCCCCGAATCCTTTTATTTAACTATAGTTCTATCTCTTCATTTGCCCTACATCATTTATAGCTTTGGACACTCCTCTATCAGTCTGCTCTATAACCTTAGCGAGTGTTTCATAAGTTCTTGAAGCTTTTATTGAATTTATCATAGTTTCTACAACATTAGTGTTAGACATTTCCAGCGCCCCACGATGCAATTTAAAGTATTCTGACTGCTTAACCGCACCAGGATAGTTATTATTAACGTCAAATAAGTAATTTCCTATAGGCTTGATATTTTCAGGATCTTTAAAATCCGCAACTTTAAAGCGTCCGATAAGCTTTCCATTTAATTGAATATTGCCTTTTTCGTCAATATCAAGCTTGCTTATATCACCTTTTACAAAAAAATGATCATCCTCTGTAATCAAAAAATCTTTTGTACCTTCGTTCAGGTCAACCTGATTCTTATTAGCTCGTTCTACAAGTATATGAAAACCGTCTTTGTTAACCAGTTTTCCATCCATCCCTTTAACAAAAGCGCCATTTCTTGTATAAGCTATACCATCAGGTGTTTCTACAGTAAAAAAACCTTTACCGTGAATAGCAAACTCCAAAGGGTTTCCGGTTTCTTTAATACTGCCTTGAGATGTATCTACAATCGTAGAGTCAAGAACATTTTTCACGCTAAGCGATCCAGCAACCCTGTTACTATAATTATTAGAACCTTCAGGCTTATTCACCAATTCTTCATGCACATTTTTAAAAGTTGCAAAAGACCCCTTAAAGCCGGGAGTACTAACATTTGCCAGATTATTAGCCAATATATCATTATAGTTTAAGATGCTTAACATGCCGGAAGCAGCTACATCAAGACCTGTATTCATTTACCAAACCCCAATTAACTTAATCTCTCCAATATTGTTCCTGGTATTTTAATACTTTAGTCACATATTCTTGAGTTTCCTTATACGGAGGAATTCCTCCATACCTGTCAACGGCTCCCGGTCCTGCATTATAAGCAGCCAAAGCCTTTTTAACATTGCCATTAAACTTATCCATCATACTTTTTAAATACCTGGTGCCGCCAATTATATTTTGCTCAGGGTTCAAAGAGTCTGTTACGCCCAGGTCTTTTGCCGTTTCCGGCATTAATTGCATAAGCCCTTGCGCTCCTGCGCCTGAAACAGCTTTGGGATTAAATCCGGACTCTGCCTTTATAACAGCCTTTACAAGACTATCCTGCAAATTATTTTTGCTTGCGTATTTAGTTATTAAATCATTAAAATCAGTGTCAGGAATAAAATTATTCAAAGAGGCTACAAGCTCTTTATTATCCGCCTGCTGCAACTGTTCATTAATAATATCGGCAAAATTAAAGTTTTTCATTTTATCCGGCAATATAGAGTTAATTTTTTGCTCTATTTGACGAATCCTATCTAAAGCCATACCCATTGCTTCAGTATACATACCACCAATCTCACTCTTTATTTTTTGTAACTCACTTGTTTTAATTTAAACAAGTGTATAAAATCCAAGTCTATAACATAAATTACTATATTTATTTATTTATATCATCCGTTAAAAAGAGGATATACTTTTATTTTCTTATTTATTTTTAAAAACTATTTTAAATAAAAGGATTCAAAAAAAATAAAGAGAAAATTACAGGGAGGAGCTTAAAAGCTTGCATGGTACACACAATATCCTTTCCTTTATTGTATTATAACGCTTCAAAGGTATTCCACACTCTTCACAACAAGGAAAACCATTATTTTTCATCCAAATCTGAGTTTTAACATCTTTTATTATAGTCATAAACATTTTTTTTCGCTGTTCGGAGTCCACAAATTTATGCCCCTCCATTGACTTCTCGATGTCTTTTATTATACTCTCAGGCAATGTTATATCATCTAAATCTTTGGAAAGAGGTATTTTGTCAAAAGTCTTTATTGCACTCTCAGGCTTTTTATCAGATTTATTCTCCAAAAAATCATCATTATCCCATAATTTAGTATTAAAATGAATATCTTTTATATTAAAATTAAAGGATTTACCGGTTTTATAAACTTTATGAACAAGACTTTGTTTATATAGGTACAATTCTTGAGCCACAACAGAAGATGACACAGCAACAATTAAAATGTCATAACATTCTCTTTTTCTAACCATAATAGCTTTAGAATCTTTATCAAATTTACTTCCAACAACTTCAGGCCAATAATTGAAAAAAGCAACCTCATTTAAACGCCGCTCAAGCCCCAGGTCAACAAAAATCTTGCTCAAGACTGAATTCAATTTAATAAAATTTTTATTTTTGTTATAAATATTTGACAATTATTTGTTACCTCCTGACAGTTCCGGCCTCCACAGTATAAAGATCAACATCTTTTAAATAATCAGAATCAAATTTTTCAACATCCACAGTTGTTATAATTGTTTGAGTATTCTTTTTTAGAGAATCCAAAAGGTATTGCTGCCTGAATTTATCAAGTTCCGCAAGCACATCATCAAGCAACAACAAAGGATTATCATGTATTATATTTTCCACAAAGTCAAGCTCTGCCAACTTTAAAGCCAATACAACCGTTCGCTGTTGCCCTTGCGATGCATACTGCCTGGCCTCCAAATCGTTTATAAAAAACGAAATATCATCACGATGCGGACCTATCAAGGTTTGTCCCCTTATTAATTCCTCTTTTTGCTTTTTTTTAATATTCTGCTCAAACAGCTCTGCTATAAGCCCCGGAGGTTGAACATTATCCTCAAGGCAATTAAAATCACCCGCAACCGACGAATTGTATTTTATACACAAAAGCTCATCACCGTATGAAATATGCTTATGTTTTTCCATGGCCCTTGCTTGAATTTCTTTTAAAAATTTTTGTCTTAAATGCACTAAATTGCTACCTGCTATTATAAATTGGTCATTCCATACGGAGATAAAATCCTGTTGATAATAATTTAATGAAGCTTTACCCTTATATTCTTTAATTAAATTACTCCTTTGGAGTCTTATTTTATTATATCTTGATAATCTATCCCTATAAGCAGGATATAATTGTCCAATAGCATCATCAATCCACTTTCTTCTGTCTGACGGGTTTCCTCTTAATAATAATAAATCATTAATACAAAAATTAATAATGGCTAAGTTGCCTATAAAATTTGAATACCTAGTCTTTTTAAGAGTATTAACTTTAATAACTTTCTTTTTAGGAGGATTTAAAATGACATCTAATTTAATATCTGTATCATATTTATTAACCACACAAGAAATTTTCGCTACTTCCTGGCCTTTTAATATTAATTCATTGTCATTAGATGCCCTTATAGATGATAATGTAGATAAATAATAAATAGATTCAAGCAGATTTGTTTTACCCTGCGCATTTTTTCCGACAAAAATCGTCTTATTTTTAAAAAAATTTAACCTACATTCTTTATAATTTCTAAAATTACTTAAATTTAACTCTTTCAAAAACATGATTTATTATTTAATTTGAACAGGCATAATCAAGCATAAATAATCCTCATCACTGTCCGGCTTTATTAATGCAGCAGCAAGAGGTTCACCCATTTCCAGCTTTATCTTTTCAGAATCAATAGCTTTTAAAGTATCCAGCATATATTTATAATTAAAAGCTATTAACATTTCTTCATTGTCGTACTCTATTTCCATCTGATCCGCAGAATCTCCAAGGTCAGGAGTATCAGCGAAAAGATTCAAAATATTCTCAATAAAATTCAATCTGATAATATTTGTTCGTTCATTAACCATAGTAGATGTTCGCTCAAGTGCCAATATAAATTCCTCCCTGTTTATAAATGCACATTTAGCATAATCAGCAGGTATTAATTGTTGATATTTAGGATATTGACCATCCAGTAATCTGGAAGTAATAATAATATCTTTAAGATTAAATAAAATCATCCCACTATTTATAACAACATCAACATCTTCAGCATTACTTGCAGTCACTAAACGGATAAACTCATTTAAGATCCTGTTAGGAATTATAACAGAATATTCTCTTTCCAGCTTTGTTTCTATGCCTTGAATAATTCTGGCCAGCCTGTTACCATCAGTGGCAGCCATTTCAAGATATTCATCCTTTATCAAGCAAAAAACCCCACTCAACACATTGTTGGAATCATAATCAGCCGTAGCGAAATAAGTCTGCTTTATAGCTTTTAATAAAGGTTCAATACTTAAGTTTATAGATTCTTCAGACTCAGGATAAAGTAAATCAGGAAATTCTGAAGCCTGAATGCCAACTAGATCAAACTTAGAGCGTGAACATTTTATCTTGGTTAAATTAGTTTCAGAATCAAATGAAAAATCCACAGGTTTATTTGGTAATTTAGAAATAATTTCTGTCAGTTTTTTGGCAGGCAATGTAATACTTCCGGCTTTTTCTACAGTTGCTTCCATTTTTGCTTCTATAGAAATATCCAGGTCTGTTGCACAAAATTTAACTAAATTATTAGCTACAGTTTCTATTAAAATATTAGCTAAAACCGGTTGTACTCCTCTTATTGATGTTGCTTTAGCTACATAGTTAATTCCTGCTTGCAATGTTTCTTTTTCAATAACAAATTTCATATCCCATTTTTCCCCATTAAAAGTTAAAATTTCTTCTTTATAATTTATTACTTTCTATATAATTAATAAAAATATATAAAATTAGTAGTAGTAGGTAATGTCATTTACTTGTAGAAAACTTATTTGAATTCAATGATATCTTGATTTGTGGTTGTAGAAAACTTGTTTAATAAATGTTCAAAACTAATATTCTTTTCTACAATCCAAGATTTATCTACATGAACTTTCTACAGTATTCTACAATCTTTCTACAAGTTTTCTACAGGTTTTCTACAAAAAGATAATTCCTTGTTTAATAAGTCTTTTTCCAATTGACCCTATTCATGACGGTTTTCTTTATTCAAACATGTATTTTTCCCCTATGATTAACCTTTGCAGTTGTTATCCTGTGGATATATGTTTACTGTCTTTATTCTTAGTTATTTAAATTTTGAGAATTATTGGTCTGCATGTTTGGGGATTTTATTTAGATACACGTATTTGGATTCTTTAAGAGTTTTTTTATTTGTTCAAATCTTTAATCTGAATAATAATATTACCCTCCTTTATTTAATTTGTTTAATACTTCCAAGCTTATGATATAAACTATAAATGTTTTTATAAAGGTACAGCTACCCTTGTTCTTTGTAAAGAATGGATTACACATATTGGATTATATCATAATTCACTGTCTTGGAACACTTTTGTTGAACAAAACTTATCAAATTGTTATATGTAAAAATTTATAGATTTTTTTCTCTTTATCAAATTAATTTTGTTTAATTTAATGATTTTTTTGTTTAAAATCACTGGCTTTTACTGAGTGAATCCAGCGAGCAAAGTTTTGTTGATCATAACTTAGGGTAAATTGGTACAATGATTCAATCAGGTTTGCTCCTGACTTTGATTTACCTAAAAGCATGTATACTCCCAGTTGATTTTTTACAATGGCGATTTCTTCATGAATAACCTTTTCTATATTGTTTTCGGGTTCTTTGGATAAAATATCTTTTATCCACTTTATCAATATAATTACAGGAGGAATATTCGCCTTGTAACTCCTTATATATTTTGAAAAAGCACTTATTATCATTGACACCGTTTTTGTTTATTGTGTTATACGAACTCAAAAATACTTTATTTTTTCAGTACTCTGTGTGTATATTCTTTTGCTTTTTCGCCTGAATAATCAGCAGCTGCCTGACCGTTTCCGTATAGTTTATATTTATATATAACCAAGCCCTCCAGGCCGACAGGCCCTCGGGCATGTGTTTTATTTGTGCTTATACCTACTTCTGCACCCAGGCCGTACCTGAATCCGTCAGCAAATCTGGTTGATGCATTGTGGTACACGCCGGCTGAATCCACCAGGCTTAAGAACAAATCTGCATTTTCCTTATTTTCCGTTATTATGGTATCTGTGTGGCCTGAACCGTAGTTATTAACATGGTCAATTGCTTCATTAATATCTTTAACTGTTTTTATTGATATTATTTTGTCCGTATACTCGGTTTTCCAGTCTTCTTCAGTGGCTTTTTCAATATCTTGAACTATGCTTGAAACATGTTCATCACCCTTAATGGTCACATTGTTTTTTTTGAACTCATTTAGAAGAGTTTTTATGTAATTCGTTGATATATCTTCGTGTATCAGGACTGTTTCCACTGCATTGCAGGCCGAAGGGTACTGAATTTTTGAATCAATAGTTATTTTTGTAGCTTTATTAAGATCAGCGTCTTTATCTATGTAAACATGACAAATGCCATCAGCGTGACCCAATACCGGAATTTTTGTATTTGATTGAATGTATTTAACCAGGTCATTACTTCCCCTTGGTATTATTAAATCTATGTATTTATCAAGTTCAAGCATTTTTTGTACTTCATAACGGGTTTTTATTAATGTTATTGAATTTTTAGGAAATTCTCTAATTTCATCCAACGCCTCATTTATTATTCTTATGAGTATTTCATTGGATTTATCAGCTTCGCTGCCGCCTTTTAGAATAACTGCATTGGATGATTTTACTGCCAATGCTGCGACTTGTGGTATAACATCCGGTCTGGACTCAAAGATTACACCTATAACACCGAGTGGACAACTTACTCGGTATAGTTTAAGATCTTTATCAAGTTCAATAGCCCACTCTATTTTATTTACCGGATCTTCCAGATTTGATACATCTTTGATACCTTGAACCATTACTTTAATTTTTTCGTCGTCAAGTTTTAATCTATTATACAAAGCTCTTGTTAATCTTCCGTCTTCTATCATTTTTTTGGCATTATCAAGGTCTTTTTGATTTTCTTTTAATATTGATTCTTTATTTTTTTCTATATTATTGGCTATTGCTAGTAAGGCTTTGCTTTTTAGCTCTTTTGTAACAGATGCCAGCTTATAAGATGCTTGCTTTGAATTTTTTACAATCTGGCTTAAGTCTTGTGTTACATTAATATTAGTCATAATTTACTCCCTATTAATTCATCTACACTATAAAACGACTAAATTATCCCTTAAAATGATTTCATCGTAGTTTTTATATCCCAAAATACTCTCAATCTCACAGGAGTGTTTTCCTATGATTTTTTTGCATTCCCAACTTGAATAGTTGACAATGCCTTTAGCAAATTCTTTATTGTTATTATCCACAATATTAATAACATCGCCTTTTTCAAAATTATTTTTAACCTCTACTATACCTGCTGAAAGCAAGCTTGCATTTTTTTCAATAAGAGCTTTTTTAGCCCCCTGGTTAACCATTATATAACCAGATGTGTTTGTAGCATAAGCTATCCATCTTTTTTTGCCGGATAAATTACTGGCAGGTAAAAATATAGTGCCTTTTACATTTCCGTTAAAAATATCTTTTATTATATTATTGGTTTTGCCGTTTGCTATAATTGCAACACCACCGGAATTTGTTACAACTCTTGCAGCTTCCAGTTTTGTTTTCATTCCGCCACGGCCTTTTGGGGATCCTTTAAATCCCAGCGCTTCAATTTCCGGTGTTATTTGATTAACTGTGGATATTACTTTTGCATCGGTATTTCTTCTCGGGTCATCGTTATAAAGGCCGTCTACGTCTGATAATATAATAAGCATGTCAGCATCTATTTTATTCATAACCAGGGCAGAAAGCTTGTCGTTATCACCGAAGCAAACTTTAATTCCGTCAGCCTGATAGCATTCCAGTTCGTTTGTAGAAATGGCATCATTTTCATTTATTATAGGTATCACTCCCATTTCCAGAAGGGTATTGACTGTATTTCTCAAGCTTAAGTATTTATGCCTGTTTGAGAAATCATCACCTGTTATTAATATTTGAGCGGTCTGTATTGAGAATTTTTCAAATCCTTCTTGATACAGATACATTAGTTGACTTTGTCCGACGGCTGCACAGGCTTGTTTTAGGGTTACCAGTTCGGGTTTTTCTTTCAGGCCTAATTTTTTAGCACCCATACCCACTGCGCCAGATGTTACTATTATTATTTCTTTTTTTTGTTTTTTTAGCTCGGCAATTTCTTCTATAAATGAATATACCCTTGATAGTGCTATATTTCCGTCATTTCGGGTTAACACATTTGTTCCGAATTTAAATATAATGCGATTACTGTTTTCAATATAATTTTGATAATCCATGTTTTTTTTCTTTTTATTGTACTCCCTGATTAATTTTACTAAAATCAAGTCATCTATTCTATTGAGTTTTATTAATTTTTTTGGTGATAATCATCACTTTTTTTATTAATTTTAGGGCAAGGGTCATAACCCCCGGGATTAAACGGGTGACATTTTATAATTCTTTTAAAGCCTGAAAAGCAGCCTTTAATTGCACCATATTCAATAATAGCTTGCTTTGTATACTCTGAACATGTTGGGTAAAATCGGCATGTTCGAGGAGTATACCTGGATAAAAACTGATAAAATTTTATTAATTTTATAAAAATATTTTTTAATAAGCTTTTATTATGAGGTTTTGGCATGTTCCGAATACTTTTTTAATGCTTTGTTCATACAGTTTTTAACAGCATTATAAACTTGATTAAAATCTGTATCAAGTGTGTCGGGACGGGCCAGAAAAATCATACTGTACCAGTAATTACTATATTCCGGGTGTTCCTGTTTGTATTTTTTAAAAGCCTCTTTTATATGTCTTTTGATTCTATTGCGCTTTATGGCTTTTTTATGGATTTTTTTTCCAACTACAAATCCTACTTTTGTGGGATATTGAGGGTTTTTATTTTTTTCTCCCACATATAATATAAGTAATGCATTTGATACTGATTTCTTTATATTATATGTTTTTACAAAGTCGATATTTTTTTTTAATCTTTCGGTTTTTGATAGCACATTTAATAACTCTTACTATTGACTTTAATGAATATTGGCTAACTAAAGATATCTATCACCAAAAAAGATTTAAGGTTACGCCCTTAAATCTTTTTTTATATTTGGGATTACGCTCTTTTTTTATACTGAATGCCCAGTTTATGACGGCCTCTTGCTCTTCTTCTTGCGATAACGTTTTTGCCGCCTGGTGTTGACATTCTTACTAAAAAGCCACTTTTGCGCTGTCTTTTTCTTTTAGTTCCTTCTAGTGTGCGTTTCATTTTCTTCTTCTCCTCTTGTATTAAAGGTTTTATTGATATTATCTTTATTATTGTTTGTTTTCTTATGATATCACTAAAATATAATATCAAAAAATAAATTACTGTAAATTTTTTTAATAAAATATTGTTTTATATCCTTTAAATTATTGTTAATACTTGTTTTTAACTGATTTTTTTTTATTAAAAGTTAATTTTTTTGTATTATTTATAGTAGTTTTAGCTCTATTATTTTTATATAATATATATTTAGCTTATAAAAAAAGCTGGTTTTGTAACATATTCTTAAGTTTTCATTTTTTGCTGTTAATAAAATTTTTGTTTTGACTTGAATAACATGGGGAAAAGTATAATACTCTAAAAAAAATAATATATATATATATATATATTATCAGAGTTATCTATCAAAGTTTATATCAGTAGAAAATAATTATATGGATTTAGGCGACTATGCAATTGAATATTCAAAACAATCAGGGATCTAATTTAAAAAAACGTTTAACATTTGGTAAAGCATTTACTAATCAACAAAATCCAACTATCGCAGCGAAAAGTTTTAATTCGCCAGCCGTACTGGTTGGCTATCAAAAGGCTATGGCGTTAACTCCTTTAAAGACTGTTAATCAGTATAATCAACAGCTTCATAGCGGATTGGCCTCCAATAATAATCAAAGCAAAGAAATAAGGCTTCAGAGGTTATTGCAGTCCGGGGACCTTGATGCTGGCCAAACGGATATTTATGAAAAATATAAGGATAATAAGGATTTTCTTTCTCTTATAAAGGAAGAAGATTATAACTATGCTGATGATAAGCTTGATGCTTACAGGCTTGTGGAGTACCAATACACTTGTGAGGCTGATAAATCGTTAGATAATATGTTTAATAACAACTTAAAGGCTGCTACACCTCAAGATAAGCAATTGATGGATAAGTTGTTAGCCATAGCAAAGCAAAATCCTGCATCTTTTAGTGATGATCAAGCTAAGCTTTATAAACTGAGTTCATTAAATCCCAAGTTTAAAACGTTGTTAAAAGCTAAAGTTAAAACATTTGTAGATAAAGATCTTGTTCCTCAATCCATGAATAACTACTTTAAGGCTGAGGTATTGAAACAGCAAAAATATAATCAAGATGCCGCAAAAATACAAAGTTGTTTCGATAAGCCGAACGAGTGGACTGCTAAATTGGCTCCGCAAGGTCAAGAGCCTATAACAACAAAACAAAAAATGATGGAAGTAAAAAATCTTTGTGATAGAGTTGCTAAAAACCAGGGGGATGCAAATACAATATTTGTAATGTTTTTTGATAATGTGTTAAAGACAAAACAAGCAATGAAAGCCAATAAGATTGATGTTAATACAACTATAGAAGATTATTATAATAACCTGCCCGACAATTGGCACAGGGACAGAAGTTGGTATTATACATACGTTAATAATTTTGGGACTGATAAGGATGGAAAAGGTGACTTTAAGTCATTTACCAGGCGCCTGGATTATTTGGATAAACTAGGTGTTAAGAACATGTTAATACTCCCTCATTATGAATCTCCGCAAGGTGATGCGGGGTATGATATTTCTGATTATCATGCTGCAAAAGAACTGGGCGGAGAAGAAGAATTCGGCAAATTCTTAAAAGAAGCTGCCAGGCGGGGTTATGGCTTGGCTACCGATTTGGTGTTTAATCATACTTCAACTGAACATGAGTGGTTCAAGAAAGCTCAAGAGGGTTATCCCAAGTATTTTCAGTATTACTTAAAGTGTTCACCTGACTGGCCTAAAAAAGATTTAGATAAGTCATTGTCTCTGGAGAATGGAAATTTGATGCTAAAGCTGCCTGAGAAAGATAAAAACGGAGATATGGTGATATCAAGTAAAAATTTAAGCCCATTATTCCCTGATGTTGATAAGTCTATATGGCTTAATAAGCCGGTTAATGGCTTGAATAAAAGTGTTCCCTTTTATAGAAATTTCTATCCGTTTCAGGTTGATTTAGATTTACAAAACCCGGAAGTTTTTAATGAATTATATGATATTATCGGTTCAGAAGTAGCTAAAGGTGTTGCTGGCAAGAGGCTTGATGCTGCTGCTTACTTTATAAAGCAGCCGGGAACTGAAAGCTATAGCTTGCCGCAAACTGATGCACTGCAACAGCTTACGGCTAAGTACATGAAGCATTTACATCCCAAGACAATCATTATACCGGAAGTTTTAAGGGGAAACGGCAAGGGGGATATATTTTTTGACTTTAGAAACCAGGCTAAGTTAAGAGAAATGTCATACTTGCATACTTCTGCGCCATTCTGGGAAAACTGGGATAAAACTAAGGCCCCTTTATTAAATCCTGATAACAAGCAGGTTCCTCTGGTTATTTTTGACCACCATGATGAAATCTACATGAACCACTTTGGTAAAAATCAGAACGCAATGAAAAAGTTTTTAACCTCAACGTTTAAGAAAACAGACAGGCATGGTAAGCCTAAGCAGGTTGTACACGCCGATATGTATAAAGGTGGTGCTGCTGCCGGCGGCAGGATGGCCACATGTGTTAATGAAGATTTAAGACGTATTACTCAGGCATTATTTAACCAGTTCATGATTCCAGGTGCACCTGCTTTTTATTATGGTGCTGAAATAGGTACTACTAACAATAGAGAGTATATGGAGGTGAGAAAAGTTGATCAGTATCAGATACTTAAGAAGTTATTAGGGCCTGAAAAGGTTGGTGAGGATGAAAGTATAACACTTGGCAAGTGTGCTGATCCTCGTGAGCTTCAAAGAGGACCGATTGAGGCTGCTAAATTCGATAAGGCTGAGAAGCAACACTATCCGGCAATCGATACAATTAAATATTTAAACAAGCTTAGAGGTGAAAGATCTGCCTTAAGGTCTTATAATATAGAGAAATTACAGGGGAATGATGATACATTATTTGCTATGATTAAATATCCTGAACAGGGTGCTAAATTAAAAGACGGAGCTCTCGAGAAGCCTTTAGTTACTATATCAAACCTTGATGGGGCTGAGAAGACAGTTAACATTCCTGTTAAGCAAATGCAGAAAGCTTTAAATGTTAATAACAGTAATATTTCTTTTAATACATTATTTAAGATTGATAATACAAAGCAGGGGAATCAAGTTAATGTAAATGTATCGGATAAACGTGAGTCCACTCCTGCAAGCAAATCTGAAGATTTTATATTCGTAAAGCTTCATCCTTATAGCTCATTAATATTAGAGCCTATTGTATAGCCTGATATATATCTTTATACGCTTTGTAAATTTCAGGGAGTTGAGCGGGAAGTTATTGCTTAAATGAAGCCTGATTAGGGCTGAATGTGAGGCAAGTGCATGGTATGGGTTCCTTGGTAAGAATAGGAAATTTTTTTTAAGGGGCAATTTTTTTTATATATATAACTTTATATATATAAGATAGGTAAAAAATAAAGAGAAAGTATAAGTAGAGTCATAAAAGAATTTTAACCAATATAATAACCTATATAAACCTACACACTTGCTAAAATCTTTAAACCAATCTTCTTGTTTCACCCAACAAGAAGTTTTTTTTTGACAACTCTTATAGGCGTAATAAAAAAGCCCCCTTTGGGGACTGAAAACAAGAAAGAATAAAAAAATAGACGTAATAAAGATATATAAAATATAAACGGAGAAAGTATGCATTACAAGATAGGCTCTTTTAGCCTGTAAAGAAGTCAAAAAATATTTAATTATGTATTAAGCTGATAATTTAAAATAAAAAGGCAATGATATTTTTTTTATAAAAAAGGTATAAATTTGTTATTATTTTGTTTTGATGTTATTGAGTGACAAGGTCGGGCATAGGGATATTATTATATTCCATACTGTTAATATTAAAATTGTTATATAATGTGTTAGTTTCACTTCCTAACGTTTCCTTATTTATTTTATGTTAATTAATTTTTATAGCTTATGTATATATTTTAACATGCTTTTTGAAAAAATTGCAGGTTTTTGAAATGTTTGTTACATAAATTTACTACATTGGATAATCAGAAAATTAAATGTTTATACATAAGTAGGTGGTAAAAACTTTTCACCTTAGCTTATTTTTTTTTAAAAAGATATTTTTTAGATATTAAATAAAAGAAACTTGCCGTATAATAGCTAAAGTGCCTGACAAGCTGCTTGTGTTAACTCAAAAATGTTTTTCGTATTCACGCATTTTTTTAGTATTTTTTGTTTTTTTAATATATAATTAAGATTAGTGTATTATTATTAAATAAAATTGCAAAATTAATTTGTAAAATTAATTAAGGATATTTTTAATGGAATTAAATGAAATTATAGAGAAGTTTCAAGGTTATAAGTTGTCCAGGGATGATTTAACTCCTTATGAATGTTGGGCCTTGAATTTTTTTCATGACAAGTCTCAAATTTCTTCACCCTTTTTAAACGTAACAATGCAGTTGGATATAACAGAAGCAAGGCAAAATTATTTGGAGAATTATAAACCCTTAACCGGTGCGTCTTTTACGGCGTTTATCACCTGGAGCCTGATTAAATCTTTAAAAAAACAAGATTGTTTTAGTTACAGAAGGCTTAATGACGAGTGGTTTAAATTTAACAATCTGCCAATATATATTCCTGTATTGGTAGGTAAAGAGTTTCGGTTTCAGGAGATTTTCCTGGAAGATGTTATGAACTCCGACTGGGGAAAGTTTTCTTTGGTCTATACGGATAATATTGAAAAAATAAGAAATAATTCTGATAAGTTTAAGGTTATAAGCCCTATTATATTTAATTTGGCCACTCATATAGGTAATTTGGCCTATTTAAATTTTACAGGCTTTACTCTGCATGGCGTGGATGCAACAGGTAGAAATTTATTTTATTTTGGCAAGCGAACTGAAGTTAACAGCAAATTGAACCTGCCGCTAAATGTAACAATAGATCATTCTACAGCTGATCCTTATGTACTGAATTTATTAATAGAAGATTTTATGCAAGAGCTGATAAAATAATTGTTTTTATCTTCTTTTTTTTCTTTTCTTCTTTTTTTTGTGTTTTTGGATTAGTTTTTTTGCGTTATCTATTGATATTCTGGCAAGAGGCTTTCTTGTTTGATTGTCATAAAAGACTAACCAGTGTTTTCTTCTTGGATTATCCACGGAAAATGACAGTTTTCCTACTAATCTGGAGTTTGGAGATATTTTTCTGAACCATAAGTCTGTATTTTGAAAAGGTGATGCGTAATAAACTGATTTATAATCATTTACCAGCGCCATATCAAAGCTGCTAAAGCTTTTGTCAGTGCTGTTGTTTATGTCTAGTTTCAAAGTTATTGTATTTAATTCTCCAAAAGGATCTTTTTCTAGTTTATAACCCTTAATGAACACCATTAACCCTTCTAAAATTTTTTCGTCTTCTTGTAGAGCGTTTTCGGTCATGACTGGCAATTTTAATTCTTCTACAATTTTTACGTTAATTTGGTCACCTGGTGCTAGCAACACTTGTTCGCCTTTTCTTGCAATGGATGCTGTTGCTCCTACTAAGGCCCCGACGCCTGCTCCGCCAGCAATGGTGTATCCGTTACTGGCAACGGCAGCTCCCAATCCAAGGTGTTTAAGTGCAAGTATTCCGCCTATGACACCACCCGCAACCGTTAGTGCTGCGTCTTCAAGTACAACCTTTGCTGCTGATGTTACTGCATGCCGTTTGGTTGTCATTGATGCTTCTATAGGTATTTGTCTGCCATTTGGTGTTACTATATAATCAAAATCAAGTCTTATGTGGGCATCTCTGCCCAGCCTTTTGGAGCTTGTAACTTGATTGACAGTACCATGCGCCACTGACCCGGAAGGTATTACCACACCTTTTTTCAGGTTTAGGTCGTCGATTATTTCTGCGTAAAACTCGTCGCCTTTTTCTGTGTAGGTTGTGCTTAGTACTGAAGAGACAGTCATTTTTAATACTGTTCCTTTTTTTACTTCTTCAACTTCTCCAGTGAAGAGCTCGTCAGGGTCTTTTTTATTTTCGTTATATTGTATCCCGCTATGAATCACAGGAGATTTATCTTCCTGTGCCATGCATAGTAAATTTTGGGCTATAAGTATATTTAGAGCTAGAATAAGTGTTAAAAATGTTTTCATAAGTCCCTGTAGTCCAGTTATGTAACTTTATTCATTTTTTGGTAGTGATCAGTTGAGTACTGATGCTTACAAGTAAACTCAAGTTATATCAAAAGCTTACAGTGATGACATAAGAAAGGTGATGACCATCACCCATTTTTGATTATTTGGGCCTGGCACTTAAAGTAAGATTTATATCCTCTTACTTTAATATAATAATTTAATAATAAAAATTAGTCATCACTAATCCGGTTTAAAAAATATTGTATTTAAAAGCATTTTAAACAGGAATTAATGATTTCAACATTCCTTCGCCTTTGAGAGTTATTGTGTTATTTTTTTTTGAGTCTTTGCCCTCAAAAATAATCTCTACCTGGTTTTCGATTCTATCTACAGAAATTTTTATCTTTTCTTCTTTTATATCTTTGATAATTTTATTGTTCAATATCTTGGTCTCCAATTATTAAAAGGGGATAAACTTTTAAAGTTCTAACAATACTAATATAACCTATTTTTAAAATTTTTCAAGTCTAAACTTTAGATTATACAATTAAAATTGGAATAAATTTTTTTTTATTGTCTTAATATAATAAAACCATTTGGCTGTAATAAATTTCACAATAGCATTATTTTTTTTACTTATCAGGGCCATTAGCCGTTGTTTAAATGCTATATATTATATATTATTTCTTATAATATAATTTTGGCCATTAATGTTTACTATTATGTTGTTTTCCTGGTTGTGATTTTTAGATTTAAATATTTGCTGTATCCAGCCTTGATTTTCATACTCCAGGCCCACCCTGTTTATGTCTCCAAGTATTTTTTCATCTATATTTGGAGGTATTACACCATTGTTTTGTGTCATTATATTTCTTAATGCCTCTGCATTTTCTTTATTTTCCAGCACAATTTTTATTTTGGGTATTCTTTCCGGATTATGCGGGGATCCTTTTACTATATCAATAATCGCTCTGATTGAATTGTTTAGGTCATGTAATCTTTCCGGGCTTTCTCTGGATTCTTTTATTGCTTTTTTTCCAAGATCAAGGTGACTTAATTTAGAAGTTGATAATTTTCCTCTTAATTTACCAATATTTTCAATGATATTATCTTTATTAGAGCTTTCATCTATAAATTTTCCTAATTCTTTAACTGTTAATGAGGTGCCCGGTATGCATCCAGCTTGAGCGGATTTATTTATGGCTTTTTCAATGTGGGTTATTCCGGGTTCTCCAGGGGGAGTACCTTGGAGCTTTAAGCCATTTAATTCTCGAGTTATATTATCAATGAGTTCATTAATTTGGCAACATTCATCAGGTCTTAGGTTGAAATATTCTTTAAGTGCTCCATTTCTTAATCTTGTCAAAGAAGTAGAATCTTTTGATAAAAAATCATCTAATACTTTTGAAGCGTAGTTTTCTTCACTGAATTGAATGTTTATTCTTTTTCCCGGAGAACAGGCTCTTTCTCTGATGTAATTTGAATATTTTTCTACTTCTTCCGGGGTTGTTAAAGTTGTTTTCCTTTTGATTGCAAGATATTCTGCCGAGCCTTTTTTTGAGTGGAAAAGTGTTTTTTTTATTAAATTTAATGCTTCGCAATCAGCAACTTTATTTAAGCTATTTTTTATATATTCTGTAGTGGAGCTTAAGCAGGCATTTGTAAAGTCTAAACAGTTGCCGGCAAAAGATCTGCATTTTTCTATATTACCTCGTGTTCCTATTTGCTTTGATTTTCCGACTAAAAATCCCGTGGCTGTTGTTATTGTAGTGCCGGCAACTATTAGTGCTGTTGCTATTTTCTTTTTTGCACCGGTTGCTGAAGTTTGAATAAATTGCGATGCATTATTAAAGTAGGCAGGATTTAATCCCAGAGCTGCCGGATCATTAGGAGGTTGCTGCATGTATGGATTGTTAGTATTTAACATTGGTTGACCGGGGATATTACCTTGGTGTACAGGAGGTTGGTTAATGGGTATATCCGGGGGTAAATATTGAGGAGGAGGTGGTGGAATATTTTTCAGTTGCCCGGGTGGAGTAGGGGGTTGATTTGTATTGATATCTTCAAAGGAATTTAAGTAAGGGGCCTCCGGATAATTACTGGGTACCGGAGCAAATAGGGGTTTGCTTGTGAGTATTGGGTCAGTTTTTCTTGGTATTCTATTTTTTTTGCTTTGCGAGATGCCATATGGAGAGTCATCATTACCAAAGTCCGGATCATTTTCCGGAGGTGGCGGGCCTGACATGTTTGGAGGCGGTTGCATGTTGGCAGGTATACCTGGCGGCATATTGTTAGGGAATGGAGGTGTACTTGCGGGGGGGATGTTAAGTGGTATTTGTTGCGGAGGGGGAAGTTGATTGAATTGCTGTTGGGGATTGTTTTCCAAGCTTGTTTTTTTCATTTTTTTTGCAAGTATCTCTGAGACAACGTCTGAGTTGGCATCAAATCCGCTATGAGGTACTTTTAAGTCTTCTTTTTTTTGAAAGTCGTCTGTAGGCGGAGAGTAATCCGGGAACGGATTGTTTGAATCATTGTGAATTATCCCCTGGTAAGGCTCAGGTAAGGGTGTTTTAGGATTGTATGTTTTTTGGGATTGTAATTGCATATCCTGGTGTAGAGGAATTGGCAGTTGAGCTAAAGAAGGCGCTTGCTGTTGAGTTTGCTGTATATCATTACTCCCAAAATTATTGTGCTTTTTTGCGGTAATTTCGGGTTGAGTATTTTTTATTTTTTTATTTTTGTTTTTTATGTCCGTGTTGTATTTTGTTAACATTATATTTTATCCTGAACTTAAAAATTCTTTCATAAAATAATAAATATAAACATGAGTATTTTTGCTAGCTTTTTGGGAAAATATTATATATTTTTACAATTGAGTTAGTATATTTGATTTACTTTTTATAAGCTTACTCCAAAGAGAAATCTGAAATTTAATTTTGGAACCTGTATAAATAAGAGCCTATCTGGTTAAAAAAATAAAAGCTAGTTATAGCAATAATAAAGGTTCATTTATGGACTGCGCTGTTAAAGCTGAAGCGGCTTGCTTGGCAAGGCGATGTAAGCTTTAACAAGACAGCTTCTAAAAGATTGAAGGTATTGAACAAATTAAATTAAGATGGGCCTGGCCAAAATAAGAAAAAATTTTTTTAAAGTTGTCAATATTTTATCTTTCTATTTTTTTTATAATGTGGAACTTAATTTGTTTTTTATAAGTCAGTTTAAATGATAAGAAAGATGTATTGTTTTTAAATTTTTTTTGAATAATAGATATGTTTTAGATAAAATATTAAACAAGAAGATGAACAAAAAGAAGAGGTTTAATAATAGTGGATTTTGTTGCAATAACAGTTGAATTTTTAAAAGTTCTGGCTAATATAACCGGAAGTTACGGACTGGGAATAGTTTTATTTACTTTGGTGATTAGGGCTGCAATGTGGCCATTGAGCTATTCTCAACAAAAAAGCATGAAAAAAATGCAAGAGCTGGCTCCAAAGTTAAAGCAATTACAAGCAAGATATAAAAGTGACCCTCAAA
Source organism: Candidatus Gastranaerophilales bacterium (assembly GCA_028282645.1). Classification (GTDB taxonomy): domain Bacteria; phylum Cyanobacteriota; class Vampirovibrionia; order Gastranaerophilales; family JANQFW01; genus JANQFW01. The sequence goes on along the minus strand of JANQHM010000245.1, from coordinate 5,939 downwards.
CTATGCAGATGAAGATGATGGAATTTTATAAAGAGCATAAGTTTAATCCTCTTGGCGGATGTGTGCCTTTAATGGTTCAGATGCCTATATTTATTCTGCTTTATGCTGCATTGATAAGTCCGCAATTTATGGATTTATCAGGTAATTCATCTTTTATGTTTATTAATAAATTAAGTTCCACTTTAAGAGATAGAGCCGGTGTTATAGGTGATACCAAGTTTGCGGTAGAGAGGCAAGACAGATTTGTTCTTGATAAGCATGTTAAAGTTTACCTGAAAGACGGAAAAATTATTAATGATGCTGTAATACTTAATGAAAAGAAAGCAATAGATAAGCCTGAAATGATTATACCGGGGCAAACCGTTCAATTTGGTATAAGCTTGAATAATTTGGATTTGCCTTATGAGCAATTAAATAAAGTAGAAAAAACAGATGTTACCCTTATTAATGAAAATACCAAAGAAATTGAACATATAACTTTTAATGTTAAAGATTCCAAGTTGTTTGCCGATATTCAAACTGAAAAAGTTGACACAAAATTTAATTATGATGTTCTTACATTGATTATACTATTTGCTGTAACTATGATAATTACTCAAAAAATAATGAGTAAAATGTCTAATACGGCAGCTATGGACCCTATGCAGAAGCAGTTGCAGGAAAAAATGGCAAAAATTATGCCTGTGGCTATAGTGGTGCCTTTACTGTTTATTCCTATACCTGCGGGTGTGTTTTTGTATTTTGTTGTTAGTAATATATTTCAGATAGTGCAAACTATAATTATTAACAATCAATTGGAAACTGAAAGTAAAATAAGCAGCTCTGGTTTGATACAGACAGAAATCGTGGAAAAAAAAACGGTAAATAGTAAGAATCAGGAAAAAATCACTCATAATAAAAATAAATAAGTAATCATGAAATATATTAATGATACAATAGCAGCAATAGCAACGCCTCTTGGTACAGGAGGTGTTGCTGTTATCAGGATAAGCGGTGAGAAAGTTTTTGATATAATTTCAGAAATTTTTTCTTTGAGTTTAAAAAATAAAAAATTACCGGACTTTGAGGCTAATAAAATTTATTATGGTTGGATAAAATATAATAACAAGCCTGTTGATCAGGTATTATTGTTATCTTTTAAGGGGCCTAAAAGTTTTACCGGTGAAGATATTATAGAAATTCATTGTCATGGTGGTATTAATATTACTAAAAATATTTTGCAGCTTTGTTTAAAAGCCGGTGCAAGGTCAGCTACTCGTGGTGAATTTAGTAAAAGAGCTTTTTTAAACGGTAAAATGGGATTGACCGAGGCAGAGGCAATTTTAGATATCATTCATTCTCGAACAGATAAGTTTTCACAGGTATCAGCTTATAATTTATCAGGAAAGTTATCTTCTTGTATTAAAGAGATAAGAAGTGGGGTTATGAATATTTTATCCGAGGTTGTAGCAGCTCTTGATTTTCCTGAAGAGGTTGAAGAGCCTGAGTATACTTATTTGGAAGAGTGTGTGATTAATATTATTGAAAGAATAAATGATATTTTAAAGTCTTCCAATAATTCTAATTTAATGAGGCAGGGGGTAAAAATAGCTATAGCCGGAAAGCCTAATGTAGGTAAATCTTCTTTATTTAACACTTTATTAAATATGGAAAGAGCTATTGTTACTGATATTCCGGGTACTACTCGTGATATTATTCAGGAATCTTTAGATGTGGATGGAATACCTGTTACTTTAATTGATACTGCGGGAATTCGTGACCTGGAGAGCAAAACACAGAGTGATCAAATTGAATCTATTGGTATAAATATTGCTAAAGATCATATTCAAAGTGCTGATATTGTTTTGTTTTTGTATGATTTAACCAAAGGTATGAAAAAAGAAGATATAGCTATTTTAAATAAAATTAAAGGTAAGCCTGTAATTAAGGTTGGTTCTAAGGTTGACCTGGTTAATAACCTTAATGATTCAGTATTGCCCGAAATGCCTGACTGTTTAATATCAACAAAAACCGGCAACGGGATAAAACTTGTAAAGCAAAAAATAAAGCAGTTTGCTTTATCTTTCAATGATATTGATAATAGTGAATACTTTACAAATATCAGGCATCAGGAATGTTTAAATAATGCAAAAGAGTCTTTGTTATTGGCGGTTACGTCTTGCCAAAATTATGTACCTCAGGATTTTATTTCTATAGATTTAAAAACAGCTTTGCTGTCTCTTGATGAAATTACCGGAGAGGTTGTAACTGAAGAGATTTTGGATAATATATTTTCTAACTTTTGTATTGGTAAGTAGTAATAAAAAACATCCCTGCTTAAAGCAGAATTTGCTTTTTATTTATAAGCTTTTATAAGATTAAAATATTCTTCTGTTCCACCAAGCTTTGTCTTCTTGTTTTTTTATTTTTTTATTTTCTTCTTGCAGTTTATTATTTTTAGTTTCCATTTCAATGTTGCGTTTTCTTAGTAATTTTAGTTCATTTTCAAGGTTATTAATATTATCTTTGGCTTCATGAACCTGTTCATTAAGTATTTTATTGTTAGAAACCAGGCTTAGATACTCAGCTTCTTTACGACGTTCAGAGTCTTCTAAAAGCCTTATTTGAGATTCTGCATTAATGATTCTATCAATATATTCTTTGATGTGATTATTCATGTCTTTTGAATAGGTCATAACGCTTTCGATAATATTACGAGCGTCTACTTGTTGGGATATAGGATTTGTGTGTTGATTAATATTAATATGCTCATATTCTGCATCTTCAAAGTATTCATTCATATCATTATTTGTATTATTCATATTATTTCTATTGGCTTCTCCCGGTAATCTGCCAAATTTCTTAGAATAAAGATTATTGTATTCTTTATCACTAAGTATAACTACGTTAACATCTCTGTTGTTGATATTTTTTAATTCTGTATTTAATCCTTGTTTTTTTATCCACTTCCAGGCTGTATTTACTGATACCTCAAATTCATTTGCAAACTCTGATATTAGGTATTCTTTCGTCATTTTTTCTTCCCTTTTTTTTAAAATTTTAACCAGACTATAATTTATTTAACTAAATCTAACTACGATTGAATAATCTGAAAAGTATTTTTTAAGCATTATAACTTGTTAATAACTATTTATGAATAATTTTATAACATGCTCGTTTAAAATTTGCAAACAAAATAAGAATCCTGAATAAAATACCCCGACTGTTCTTTTGCATAAAGGCTTACCAGGGTGTTTTATTTTAAATTTGTTTTTTATTCGATAGAATACCCAGACCCTTGGGTCGGGAGGTTCATTTAAAAATCAGAAGCGTCATCATTAAGAGGTATAATCTCGCTAGGGGATTTTGTTATTGCTTTACGTTTATTTAAATTGTGGTTCACTGCTTTTATTTTTTTATCAGATTTTGTTTGATAATTTGAGGTAATTGATAGAGATTCGCCGGTAGCGCTATTATTATAATCGGTTCCGTTTATAATTTTTACAAGGTCATTGACTACTGTTTTCATACTTTCAGCATGTACAAATAGTTGCCCTGTTGTTGAGGCGTTTTCCTCCGCATTGGAAGCGTTAGTTTGTATAACTTGATCTATTGCAGATATAGCTTTATTAATCTGAGAAATTCCTTGAGTCTGTTCTTGGCTTGCTTCAGCTACTTCTTCAAGTAGTGAGCTTACTTTTTGAGATTGATTATTAATTGTATCAAGCGAATTTTTTACTTTTTTTGACACATCAACACCTTGTTCTGATATATTGACATTATTTTCTATAATATCAGCTGTATCTTTTGCCGCTTGTGCACTTTTTTGAGCAAGATTTCTTACTTCCTCTGCCACAATTGCAAATCCGAGTCCTGCATCTCCGGCTCTGGCTGCTTCAACGGCTGCATTTAATGCCAGAATATTGGTTTGAAATGCTATTTCATCTATTACTTTTATAATTTTTGCAATTTCATTACTCGATTTTTTAAGCTCTTCCATTGATTCCATCATGTCTTGCATTTCTGTATTAGCTTTGCTGGAAGATAGTTTTACTTCATTTGCAATAATAACTGACTCTTGCGTGTTTTTGCTGTTTTGAGATACCATGGAAGATGTCTGTTCAAGAGTGGATGATATTTCTTCTATGGATGAAGCTTGCTCTGTACTTCCCTCTGCAAGCTGCAGGGAGGTATCTTTTAACTGGGTAGATGTAGATGCTACGAATGATGAATTCTGGTCAATATTTTCTACTAAATTATTAATAGGTTTTGTTATGCCATTAGTAATTTTGATCGCAATTGAAATAATTGTTGCGATTGATAAAAGAATAATGATGACAGAAGTCTTTTTTAAATCAGAAACTGCCCCTAGGGCTTCTGACTCATTTACTTCTGTTGATATAACCCAGGTGTTACCTTGTATATTAATAGGTTCATAAGAGCTTAAAACCTTAATGCCCTTATTATTTTTTATAAGCTTTGTTTCTGATGTTCCAGCAAGTGCATTTTTTACTGCTTCTGTTTTTATTTTTATTTTGTTTTTGAAAGAGTTATTAACGGTTAAATTATTATCAAGCCTTGAGTTTGCTCTCAAAAATCCGTCTGAGCCTATAAGGTAAGTTTCTCCTGTTTCTCCAAGGCCTGCACTGTCATTCATTATCTCATTTATTTTATCTATAGATATTTGGACAGCCAAAGCTCCAACTATATTATTGTTATTATGAAAATCTAATAATGGAGTTATTATAAAAGCTGCGGATTCACCCAGATTTTTATAATATTTAAAATCCTTAAAAGATATGCGGCCTGTTGTAAGGGTTTCTTTATAACCTTCTGCCAGGCTGGAGTTGCTAAAGTCTTTTATTACGTTTTTTCCCATAGTTGATTTGTGAGCTTCCGTATAGATTATAAATCCTTCTTTATCTATTACAAATACATCTTGAAAACCCATACTCATTATATCATTGTGATCTTTAAGCAGGTGTTTTACTTTATTGCTGTATATATTCAGCTTTTCTTTCAAGCTCTTGTTATCGGCATAATATTCATTTAATCTTACGATAATCATGTGAGTTCTTGCAAAAGAGTCTATTAGAGTGATCGTATCTGAAAAGTAGCTTTTAATACTTTTTGCTTTCAGATGCTTTATGCCTTCAAGTTTTAACTTTGCTGAATTTTTTAAAGAGCTTTCCGCATTGCTAATGGCGATACCGGCAAAAATAAGTATTGGTAAAATACCTGCAAGTAAAAATCCTGTAAGCAGCTTGAGCTTAAGACTTAATCTTTTAAACATAAAATAAACCTTCCATTATATCCTTTTAAAAAATAATATATAACAATTGAATTATATATATTTTCTTGCTTATTGTCTTAATATGTATATATTATTATAGTGTATAGCCATTTTAAATAATCATTTGTTTAGATGATCAGTGATTTTAATGTAAAGGTGTTTTATAAAAAGCCAATAACCTTATAATTATTTCTTTTATAAATTACATTATTGATGATTGTAGAGTTTAAGACTTTTTAATTAATGAATAAGCATCATCTTTAAATTAATTGCCGGAGAAAAATTTTTTTCCATGATGTTCCAAAGATTTCAGCTATTGTTTCTTTAAATATATAGATATATTTGTTAAATAGCCTTTTCCAATTCGCAAAAAGAGGAATAAATTAAGAATGAAATAAAAGAATTTTATCCGGATTAATAATGTATTAATAATGGATATTATCTATTATGCTCTTTATTAATATATTCAAGGTTTTCTTTTATTGTCAAGGTGTTTGGATGACTTTCGCCTAATGAGTTTTTAAATATCTCATAAGCTTTATTGTACAGCTTGATAGCCTCGTCATAGTTGCCTTGAGTCCGATGTACTCCCCCAATATTGTTATAAGAAATAGCGGTATCAGGATGATTAGCCCCTAATATTTTTTCATATATATCAGTAGCTTTA
>JANQHM010000240.1 GCA_028282645.1 Candidatus Gastranaerophilales bacterium | reverse complement strand
ATAATCAAGGCTCTGGTATAAGCAGAACCTTTACTTGTTAATAATCATAGACAATTATTTTGTTTTTACACAGTCTGCTTGGGTCGAGGAGGTTCATTTTATTTAGCCAGACAGGCTCTTACTTAAATACAGGCAAATCAATATAAAAACTGGTACCTTTATTGGTCTCTGTCGTAAAACCAATATTACCGTTCATTTTTTCAATTATATTTTTGCTTATAGTTAAGCCTAAACCTGTTCCTTTTTTTCTTAAATTGCTTTTCTCGCTTGCCTGAGTATATTTTTGAAAGATATGCGTTCTGAAGTCTTCCGGTATGCCCGGTCCGTGATCGACAACTGCAATTCTTGCAAATTCTTCATTTTGATCTATTTTTAATTCAACAGGTTTATCTGTCGGGGAAAATTTTATAGCATTTGAAAGAAGATTTGTTACTGATTGAATCAGCCTGTTTACATCCACATTTACCGTTATATCAGGATAGTTATCTACCATTATAAGCTTTATATCAAATTGCTTGGCGTAAGTTTCATTAATTTCAACAGTTTTTTTCATTATTTCTGTTAAATTTGCCAGCTCAAGATTATAATCCATTTTTCCCGCGGCAATTTTATTGATATCCAAGATGTCATTTATAATTTGTTCTAACCTGTTGCAGTTATTAAAAGCAATATCCAACAATTTTTTTGTTTGATCAGGAAGATTTTGTGAGGATGATGCAATCAGATTGAGAGCTCCTATTATAGCAGTAGTTGGAGTTCTAAGCTCGTGGTTAACTATAGAAATAAAATCATTTTTTAGATTTTCAGCTTCTTTTCTTTCTGTTACATCTCGTATAATTACAGAGAACATCACATTAGAATCTACTTCTATTCTGCTAATACTTATTTCTATCGGAAAAATTGTACCGTCTTTTTTCTCTCCGACAAGTTCCAACCTGCCGTCTATTTGTATATCCAGTAAATTTTTATGATTTTTAATAGTATATTTTTCTTTGCAGAATTCTATATCAGGAATTATTTTACAGATACTTTGGCCTATTATTTCTTTTTTAGGATAATTAAATAAATTTGTTATTGCCTGGTTACTGGCTTGGATCGCTCCTTCACTGTCCACTGTTACTATTGAATCTGCAAGGTTATTTACAAGCTTATTAATAAAATCATTATATAAATTGGTTTCTTTTTTATGTTTTTTTGCTTTATTTCTTATATAACTTTCATTTTCCAGTGCCAAACTGGCAATAGAGCCTATTGTAACAAGCAAATCTTTATCTTTATTATTAAAAGGAGTTTGATCTTTTTTATTTAAGACTTGATAAACTCCTATTCTTTTGCCGTTTAAGCTTTCTAAAGGTATACATAACATACTTTTGCTTGTATAATTAAACTGTTCATCCACATTTTTATTAAATCTTGAATCGTTATAGGCGTTTTCTAAATTGATGGTTTCACCTGTCTGAAAAACATATCCGGCCAGTCCCGAATTTGAAGGAATTCTTATTTCTTGATGCTCTTCAATTCCTATTGCGACTTTTGACCACAAGTCCCCTGTTTCTTCATCATATAAAAAAATAGTGCATCTGTCGGCACTTAAAGCTTTTTTAGTTTCTTTGGTAATTGTTCGCAGCAGCTCATCTATAGCTACCCTGCTGGCATATGATTTACCGATATTTAATAATGATAACAAAGGTATAAAAAAATCTTTCGGATCATTCTTGCTCTCTATAATATCCATGTCTTAAATATATTCCCTCTAACTTAAAAAAAATTATGTATAATCATTATAATATTTTCAATTTCTATATTAGTCAATTAAAAAAATCAAATTAATATTTTTGTTAATTTTTTATTTACTACTTCTTTTATATTTTTATCCATAACTATTTCATCAGGCCACTCTCTGTTAAAACCCTCTGTTTCCCATTTTTTAGTAGCATCTATACCCATTTTACCACCAAAACCTAATAAATTACAAGAATGATCTAAAATATCCAAAGGACCTTTAGTTATAAAGCAATCTCTTGAAGGATCCGTGTTATTAAATATTTTCCAGCTAACTTCGGACAAATTATGGATATCAACATCAGAATCTACAATAATAACAAATTTAGTAAACATCATCTGCCCCAAGCCCCATATAGCAGAAATTACTTTATTTGAATGTCCGGGATATTGTTTATCAATACTAATTATTGCACAATTATGGAAAACACCTTCCAAAGGTAAATTCATGTCTGTAATTTCAGGGATGATTTTTTTTAACACAGGCAAAAATATTCGCTCCGTGGCTTTTGCCATATAACAATCTTCTTGTGGAGGTTTACCAACTATTGTAGCAGGATAAATCGGTTTTATTCTATGAGTCATTGCAGTTATATGAAATACAGGGTATTCATCTGCCAGAGAATAGTATCCCGTATGATCGCCAAATGGTCCTTCCTTTCTTGTTTTATCAGGGTTAATATAACCTTCCAGTATAATTTCAGCATCAGCAGGGACTTCTAAATCTACAGTTTTGCATTTTACCAGCTCAACGGGCTTTTTTCTTAAAAAACCCGCAAAAATCATCTCATCAATGCCCGGAGGTACCGGTGCTGTTGAAGAATAAGTAATAGCAGGGTCGCCGCCCAAGGCAACCGCAACTTCAAACTTTTTGCCCATGCGCTTTGCATCAGCAAAGTTTTTTGCGCCATCATGATGCTTATGCCAATGCATACCCGTAGTTGTGTTATCAAATTTTTGCAGACGATACATACCAGCGTTTCTGATGCCTGTTTTAGGATTTTGGGTAAACACTAAGGGTAATGTTATAAATGGCCCGGCATCAAGCGGCCAGCATTTTAATATTGGTAATTTATCAAGGACAGGTTGATTTAAATCCGTTATTACAACTTCCTGGCAAGGAGCTTCTTTTACTGTTTTTGGAAAAAATGAACTTACCTCTAGCATCCTTGGAAATAAAGATGCTTTTGCTATTAAGCCGTCAGGTATTTTAGAATCTGTTAAATTGATAATTCTTTGAGCTATCTCGTCTGCTGATTTAACATTCAATGCTCTGGCCATACGGGCATAAGATCCCAATGCGTTTGTTATTACAGGAATATCATAGCCTTCAACATTATTAAACAATAGGGCTTTATTCGGTATGTCTTTTTGTTTTGAGGATCTGTCAGTTATTTCTGTTATTTCCAGCTCACTGCTGACATTTACATCAATTTCCAGCAGTTCGTTATTTTTTTTTAAATCTTGTATAAATTCTCTTAAATCTTTATAAGGCATTATGAATCATATTCGTTTTGAAGTATTATCGCGTCACCTTCCAGGTTTGGGCTTTCGCAAATGACTACACCTTTTACATCAAAAGTTTTAAATGCTTTGATTAAATCTTTATAATTAAAATCAGCTTCTTTAAATATTAAATGTTTTTTCTCGCCTTTTGGTCCATACTCAATCCCTGCAACGTGTGCGTGGAATTCTTTCAGGGCATGCTGCCCTATGCCGTTGCCAATAGATTCAAATACCTTACAGAATTCGTCATAAGTATTAAATTCACCATTTGTGCGTGCGTGCAAGTGAGCAAAATCAATACAAGGCAGTACCATTTCAATATCATTGGAAAGTTTTATAAGTTCATCCAGGTCGCCCCATTGCGATACTTTGCCGGTTAATTCCGGCCTTACCCAGATATTAATATTTTCTGCCTTTAAGGTGGAAATTATTTTTTCCATTTGTTTTTTAACTTGCTTATAAACATTGTCTTTATCCTGGCCTAAATAAAAGGCTGCATGGAATGTTATACTGTATCCGCCGAACCGGTATGCAACTCTTGCGGTGTCTAACACTCTTTTTATACTGGCTTCTATTTTTTCATCTTCTTTGGCGTTTAAGTTTATATAATATGGACCGTGCGCACTTAGAACAACATCCAGCGATTTTGAAAGTTCGTTTAATTCCAGTTGTGTTTTTTCATTCATTCTAACTCCACGAACGAATTCTACTTCCATGCAGCCTAGATTTAATTTTTTAATGACACTTAGAGCATTTTCGTGGTTTCTTGGCTCTGTCATTATAGGAATGCCGGCTGTTCCAAATACCAGTTTGTCCATTTATTTTTACCTTCATATATTTAAATTTTATAATTATTATAAAAAAATAAAACCTAAAAATCTAAAACTTTTATAATATCTTCGATTTTTGATGATGTTTTAATAACTTCAGTGTTTGAACTATTTATAGCACAGTCAGGATCTTTTAGACCATTGCCTGTTAATACACAAACTATTGTTGAGTTTTCTTTAATATTACCGGCTTTTGCAGATTTAATAAGTCCTGCCACCGATGCGGCACTTGCAGGTTCTACAAATACACCTTCCATTTTTGCCAGATAATTATAAGCTTCCAGAATTTCTTCATCTGTAACAAAGTCAATAACACCACATGATTCATCTCTAGCAACTTCTGCCTGCTTCCAACTTGCAGGATTGCCTATTCTAATCGCGGTGGCTATAGTTTCCGGTTTATAAATTCTTTCGCCTTTTACGATAGCTGCCGCGCCTTCAGCTTCAAAGCCGTACATTTTAGGCTTATTAGAAACTACACCTTTATCATAGTATTCTTTAAAGCCTTTCCAATAAGCAGTGATATTGCCTGCATTACCTACCGGTATACATAAATAGTCCGGTGCTTTGCCTAAGACATCACAGATCTCGAAAGAAGCTGTTTTTTGACCATCTATTCTATAAGGGTTAACAGAGTTAACCAGAGTAATAGGATACTTTTCAGTTAACTCTTGAACAATTTCCAATGCTTCATCAAAATTACCGTCGATGGAAACAACTTTTGCGCCGTACAGCATTGCTTGGGCTAATTTACCAAGTGCAATATAGCCTGAAGGCACAAGAACAAACGTTTTTAAACCTGCTTTTGCACCGTAAGCGGCGGCAGATGCACTTGTATTACCGGTGCTTGCGCAAATGATAGCTTTTGCATCTTCTTCTACAGCTTTGGAAACGGCCATTGTCATGCCTCTGTCTTTAAAGCTGCCTGTTGGATTTAAGCCTTCAAACTTAACATATAAATTTATATTTAAGCCGATTTTTTCAGCTAACTTATCAACTTTTATAAGAGGTGTATTACCTTCGTTTATTGTTATTACAGGCGTTTTATCACTTACGGATAAATATTCACTGTATCTGTTAATTAAACCTGTATAAGGAGTACATTTTGATGTTGAAGTTGTCATTGTTCCACCTTTTACTTTTTTAGTTACTAATCTATTACTCTGATAATATTTTGAACTTTATTAATAGATTCTTTTTTATTCATTTCTTCTATTGCTTTGTTTAAATCTTTTTCGAGTGCAGCTTCAGTTAATAGAACTACCCTGGCGGAGCCATCCTCGAGAACACCCTTTTGTACTATATTATAAAGATTTATATTATTGTTTCCACAAATTGTACCTAAGTCACCGAGTACGCCGGGTACATTTTTTGCATTAACTCTTATAAAATATTTATTTCTTGTGTTATCTATTTCAAGATGCTTTGCTCCATTTCTTTGCTTGCATCTCATTAACGGAATAGGTGTATTATCTAATAATAAATCACCTACTATACAAAGCAAATCTCCGACAACTGAACTTGCTGTCGGTAAATCGCCGGCACCCGGACCTGAGAACATTACTTTTCCTACTGCATCGCCTTCTACCATTACAGCATTAACCACATCATCAACACCATAAAGTAAGTGAGTTTTAGGAACTAACACAGGATGCACCCTTACGTCGATTTTATTATCTTTTGCCATTTGGCCTATCGCTACCAGCTTTATTTTATAGCCAAATTCCTTAGCAAAAGATATATCAGTTGATGTTATATTATCAATGCCGCCTATGTAGACGTTGTTTACATCAACTTTTTTATCAAATGCTATTGATGATAATATTGCTATTTTATAAGCTGCGTCAAAGCCCTTTACGTCACCGGAAGGATCTGCTTCTGCGTAACCTAAATTTTGAGCTTCTTTTAGTACATCTTCAAATTCACGGCCTTCTGTATCCATTTTTGTAAGGATATAGTTTGTTGTACCGTTTAAGATACCTGCTATTTTACTTATATTATTGCCGGCCAGCGAAAGTTTTAACGGCATAATTATAGGAATACCGCCAGCTACGGCTGCTTCATAAAGTATGGTTACGTTATTTTCTTTTGCCAGCTCAAACAGCTCTGCGCCGTGCTTTGCTATTAGTTCTTTATTTGCTGTTACTATATGTTTTTTGTTTTTAATAGCTGTTTTTATAAGATCAAATGCCGGTTTTATACCACCTATGACTTCTATAACAACTTGTATATCAGAATCTTCTACTACTGTTTGAGGGTTATCCGTTAGCATTGATTGAGCTAAGCCGTTTATGTTTCTCTTTTTAGTAATATCTTTTACGGCTATTTTTTTAATTTCTACTTCATCATGATTTTTTAATACTTTTACTACGCCGCTTCCGACTGTTCCAAGTCCCAGAATGCCTATTGATATTTTTTCTTTCATTTTTAATATTACTCCTCAACAATATTCTAAAAATTAAGTTGTATCCCTATAAATGGTTAGCTTTGTATCCATTTTTATTATAATATTTATTTTTGCTTAAAAATACTGAAAAATCCAACTAAAAATAAAAAAAAGTATTTTTGAGTTATTCATAGAAAAATATTTACAATTATTAAATATTTATTCTAGTATTTAATGGTATTTAGATGAAAGTTTTTCTTGTCAAAATAAGTTCAAATTCTGTATTCGATAATATTATCGTAATTCTTACAATTTCTACATTTGTAGTCAATTTATTATCCTTTGTAAGAAAATTTTTAAGAGAACATCAAACTGCTGAAGATAGAAGTATTAAAATAAAAGACGAATTTGATAAATACATATACTGCTTCTAAAATACTTTTCAGATTTTTTAATCAGGTAAAAGCTAATAAAATTAACTATTCTCTGAAAAGAGTAATCTGAAATTTAATTTGGAAC
>JANQHM010000214.1 GCA_028282645.1 Candidatus Gastranaerophilales bacterium | reverse complement strand
CACATTATTACACATCTCCAGGTTTAGCTTGGGATGCATGTCTAAAGTTAACAGGACAAAATTTAGAATTATTAAGTGATTATGATATGTTAATGATGTTTGAACGTGGTATTCGGGGTGGGATTACTCATATATCAAAAAGATATTCAGAGGCAAATAATAAATATATGAAAAGTTACGATTCAAAAAAGAAATCAAAGTTTATTCAATATTTGGATGCAAATAATCTTTACGGTTGGGCTATGAGTCAAAATCTTGCAACTCATGGATTTAAATGGATGACAGATATAACAGTGGAAAAGGTAAATGAAATTTTAGATAAAATAAATTGCTCCATGTTAAATACTGGTAAGAAGGGTTATATATTTGAAGTTGATTTTGAATATCCTGAACACTTATGGGATAAACATAATGACTATCCTTTAGCACCTGAGTTAATGAAAGTTAATGGTGTTGAAAAACTAATATGTCATTTCAAAACCAGAAAAAATTATGTTGTTCACTATAGAACTCTTAGACAATGTCTTGAGTTGGGTATGAAAATTACTGCTATACATAGAGGAATATCATTTTATCAATCTCCTTGGATGGAACCATACATTAGAAAAAATACTGAACTTAGAAAGGTAGCAACCAACAGTTTTGAAAAAGACTTTTTTAAACTTATGAATGACTCAGTATTTGGTAAAACAATAGAAAATATTAGAAAGAGACAAAATGTATATCTTGTTGATAATCGTAAGCAAGCTATTAAATTATCGAATAAACCAAATTTTGATAGATGTACAATATTCGATCGTAATCTTATAGCAATCCATATGAAGCAGACAGAAGTGTATTTTAACAAACCAGTATATGTTGGTCAAGCAATTCTGGATTTATCAAAAACTTTAATGTTTGACTTTCATTACGAATATATAAAAAAGAAATATGGATCAAAAGCACAGTTATTGTTTACAGATACAGACAGTTTAGCATATGAAATCAAAACAAAAGATTTTTATAAAGATATAAGTGCTGATATAAAATCAAAGTTTGATACTAGTGATTATCCTGAAGTTCATCCTTCTGGAATATTAACAGGAGTTAATAAGAAAGTTATTGGTATGTTTAAGGATGAAGTAGGTGGTAAACAGATAACTCATTTTGTTGGATTAAGACCAAAACTTTATAGTTTTAAAATTGAGGATGATAAAGTTGTAAAAAAGTGTAAAGGAATAAAATCCAATGTTGTAAAGAAATCAATAGATTTTGATAACTATGTTCAATGTTTGTTTAATGATAATAAGGAAATGAGAAATATGAAAATTATAAAAAGTGAAAAACATGATATATATTCCAAAGAGGTTAATAAAGTAGCATTGAGTAATCAAGATGATAAAAGAAAAGTACTTAAAAATAAAATTCATACTTTAGCATTAAGATAGAAATAAATAAATGAGCTATAGCGAGGAAGAAATAAAAAAAATATTTAAATATACTATCTAACTATAAAAAAACTATTAATCAATTTACACTAAAAACAAAATGTAAAGGTTGTTCAAATACAGAATCTTTTTCATCATATTTAGGTTATAATATGTGTAATGAATGTGGAGTATTAAACGGTCATATTTTAGGAAATGTTGAAATAAAAGATTTTGATAGATTACATTATCAAAAAAAGAGTATTTATCATAGAAAATATTACTTTGATAAAAAGGTTAAAAATATTTCTAAATTAATAAATCTTACTGATGAAGAAAAATGTGAACTTTACGATAAACTATTAATTTTAGATACTAGTTATATGACAGTAATAAACAAGAAATATTTTAGAAAAAGAATGATAAATATCAATTATGTAATAAAAAAAATTCTGGAGGAAATGGGATGTGAAAAATATAAAAATATTGAAATTAAAATTAGTTATCAAATTTTAGAGATTTATGATAATTGGTGGAAAAGTTATAAAGAAATGTTAAAATAATTTTATAATATTATTATTATAAAATTTAAAATATTCCTTTATGAAAAATCCAATATAATATTCCAGTTAGATAACCAAGAACTTCACTTTTTATTGGAAAATCAAATACGTATACACATCCTCTTCCAAGTTTATAACGATTGTAAAAAGATTTAAAAGCTTTATAAAATATTAAATGATTATTAAGTACTCGACTATTAGATTTAATAGGTATATTATTTAGTATATATATTACATTTTCAATTGGAATATTTTTTTTAAAAGTATTTTCGTATAAGTATCTATATATCAATGCTGTCTTTATAGTATTTTCTGAAAAATATAAATTTTTTTTATATGTAGGGTAGTAAAAGTTAACATAATTAACAATAGTGTTTATCATTTTATTAATAATTATACAAAAGGTGGTGGTTTTAATTTTTATCACAACCCGGATTGTTTGATTCTGATTCTGATTCTGATTCTGATTCTGAAAATACTCTTGGTTCTTCTTCTAAACCTTCTATTGGTTTCATTTTTATTACACATACATTTGGTTCTATTTTAATATCATATTCCACTCCACCATTCCATTCAATATAATTAGATTTATATTCTAAACTTTTTACAGGATATTCGGATTTATGAAATTTAACATAATCTTGAGTTTCACTATCTTCAATAAAATCGTATAAAGTAACTTCATTATTAAATCTAAATAATAATTCATTTTTTACCCTTTTTAGTTGATTAAAAATAACATTTTTTGTCTTTTCATCAAAATTTGTGTTATTTTTATATTCATAAATAAAAGAAAGTAATGTATATTTTTTTAATAAAAGTTTTTTATAAGTATCACTAAAATCATGAAGTAATTGTGGATCATCAAAGAAAAGACATTCAGTCCCGGTGCTGTAAAATTCTTTATTAGGATATTCAGGATCTAAATAACTAAATGCAATATTTCTAGTTTCTAGTTCACCACAATCTGCTACATTGTCTTCTATTAAATTGTAATGGTAATGTAGTACGTAACATTTACCTTCTTTTTCAATTTTTACTTCAGTTTTAAGATATGCAATAGAATTATGATATAACATATCTGTTGCTATATTCATAAGTTTTTGATTGCTAAAAACTTTTAACTTTTTATTAAGATGTTTTCCGACGGAAGCTTGATGTACCATTTTTATATTATGTTTATATAAAAATAAAAATTTGAATTTATTACTTAAAGATTTGAAATAATATATTAACATGACCAACATGATTATAATTAATAATGAAAAATATTATAATCATCCTTTTATTTATAATTATTTAGCAAATAAAAATGGTGATATTTATAGTTTAAAATCTAAAAAAATTTTAAGTAAAAATAGAAATAATGGTAAAGGTTATTTAATCTTTTCTTATTATGACACAAAATTAAAAAAA
>JANQHM010000200.1 GCA_028282645.1 Candidatus Gastranaerophilales bacterium | reverse complement strand
TTTCTTTTAATTCAATTGCTTTATTATACATTCCAATGGCTTCGTTATATTTAGCTTTTTCATCAGATAACCTTACTCCATAGCGATTATAGTCATTAGCTGCTTCGTCATAACTTTCTCTAGCTTTAAAATTATTACCAACTTTTTCATAAAGCTCGCCAGCTTCTTTGTGTATATTTCCTGCAACATCATACCAGTAACCACCTCTTTTCTCATAAGCTTTTGCTTTATTAGTTTTAAATAAAGCTATATTGTTAAAGTCTGAAGGATTATATTCTAATTTTAGCCTTATTGCTTTATCATACTTTTTTATTGCTTCAACATAGCTGTTACTTTTATTGTATAGTTCTACTCCTGCAAGATTATAGTGATCAGCAGCTATATTGTAATATTTTTTAACATTATCATTATCACCAATTCGTTTAAAAAGCTCAGCGACTTTTTCATTATTTAAAGCAGAACTATCATAATTTCCTTTTTTATGCTCTAAATAGCTTATATCTAAATAAAGTTGTAATTTTTCCTCGTTAGCTGCATTTATATTTAAACATTTTGTTTCATTTAATAATAATAAAGATTCATTTAGACAGGTTAATGCCTGACTAGAAAAGCGTTTCTTTAAGGTTTCATCGTGAGTATTATCATATTTTTCTTTATAAGCTAACCCTTTAAATTTATATAAACTCGTTTTTCTTTCTTGATTTAAATCTTTTTCTTTCAGAAGTTTATTAGCTTCTTTTATAGCATTATCTGGTTCAAGCCCTACCTGTTCTTTTATAAAGTAGCATATATTTGAATAAAGTTCTAATTTTTCATCACTTATCCCATTTGTATTTAAGTTGCTTGATTCATTTAATAATAATAAAGATTCATCTAGACAAGTTAATGCCTGGTTAGAAAATCTTATTTTTAAATTTTTATCATTAGTATTATCATATTTTTCTTTATAAGCTAATCCTTTGACTTTATATAAAGTCACCTTTTTTTCTTGAGATAAACCTTCCTTTTTAAGAATTTCATTAGCTACTCTTATAGCACTATCTGGCTCAATTTCTATATAGTCCTTTGCCAAGCTTACCTTTTTAGCCGTTAAATCAGCTTGCTCAGAAGATCCTGTATTTGAAGTGCTTGCTTGCGATTCACTTCCTACGTTAATTCTTACAGATATCCTAGAATCAACATTTACTATAGGATCCACATTATCAATATCATTTGCAGTAAATAAAATACTACATCCAAATTTTTGAGAACAACTTGTCAAAAAGGCTTTTAACATTGGTATAACCCTAGGAGCAGAATTTAATGAAGGGTTTGCTGCCAGTTTATCAAAATCGTTAACTACAAGTAAAGTCCTAGCTCCAGTTGTTTCAAATTCTTCTTTTGCGGCTTTTGACTCTTCCATAATTTTTTTATATGTATCAAGAGAATTCCCATCAAAGTTAATAGTTTTAAATTTACAATCAGCTTCTTCTAAAATACCTTGAATAAAACTTTGCTTAACATTTTCATCAATACCATATACAACAATAGAATTAGCAATCTGTCCCGCAGGCTGTCCTTTCTTTTCCATGGAAATAGGTCCTAATAAGTATAAGTTTAAATATCCTTTTTCTTCCTCAAAACCTTGAACTCTTCCTAATCCCTGTTTTTGCTTTTCTACTAGTAAACTTAATTGTTTATTAATTAAAGCTTCTTGATTCTTTAATTTTTGTAAGTTCAATTTTTTTATATTATCTTGCTCTTTGAGTCTATTTGACCATTTTTGCGCTTCAATTTCTTTTTTTGATTGAGCTTCTGCTTTTTTTAGTTCTTTAAGCCTTTTCTGCTCTGCATCAAGAGCGCTTTGTTTTTCTTTTTTTAATTGAACATCCATGTTTTTTTTCTCTTGTTCAGCTTTTTTTCGTTTTTCGTATTGAAGTATACCCATTAATTTTCTTACTTCACCTACATGATGTTGGTATTCATCTCCCTTGCTTAAAGCCCACTTTAGACCATTTACCTTTGACCTGTCTCTATCTCTTATCTTTTCTTCCCAGTCTGAAGTATTTAAATATCTCTCTGCATCACTAATTTCCTTATCATTAAAATAAATTCCTTGATAAAATTTACCTTGAAATGCTACGCTTTTACGTAAATTATTTTGAGACTGTGAATTATTTTTATTATTTAATTTATTCTTATTATGGTTCGTTATTTTATAATGTATCCTGTTTTGTAAAGTTATCATTTTTTTCCTCTTTAATTCTTATTATTTCTATTTTTGTTTATCAGGGTCCTTACAAGGACAACTGCTCCACCTATAGCAGTACCTATTGCCAAACCTACCAATATACTCTTTCTTCTTGCTTTTGCCAAACTATCTTTGAATAATTTAAAATCAAGAGTGTCTTTATTTTTGATGCCATATTTTTTATTTAAATTAAAAGCTTCTTTATATGTTTTTGTAGAGATTTAGGCAGCCAACTTTTGTAGTAAACGCTCATGAGCATCACGAATTTGGTAAATTTCATCATGTATCATGTGCTTAACTTGTCCAATCGAG
>JANQHM010000192.1 GCA_028282645.1 Candidatus Gastranaerophilales bacterium | reverse complement strand
TTCTTGAATCTAGTGAGTATATTGTAAATGCAATAAATTATGTAGAAAAAAACAGAAAAAAGCATGGCCTTACGGATTTGGAGTATTGTAAAAATCCTTGTGAATATAATAAAGAAAATCCTTATAAGCAGAGGGTCATGACCCTCTGCTCTATTGAAAAAGCATTTGAGGATAAGTATGAAGGCGGTTTTGATGTTATTATAGGTAACCCGCCTTATGTAAGACAGGAGTTTTTCTCTGAAATAAAGCCTTATCTTGAAAAAAATTATAAAGTTTATACTGGTGTATCTGACTTGTATGTTTATTTCTTTGAAAAAGGGTTAAACTTATTAAAAGAAGGCGGTTACTTTGCTTTTATAGTTTCAAATAAATTTCTTAAAGCAGGTTATGGCAAAAAATTAACCCAATATTTACAAAAAAATTATAAAGTAATTGAAATAATTGACTTTGGAGATTTACAAATTTTTGAGGGTGCTATAACATATCCTTGTATAATAACCATTAAAAAAGAAAAGCCTGAAGAAAAACAAAATTGTACTTGTTTAAAGCTAAAAAATCTTGATAATGTAAGTGATTTGAAAATTGAAGTTAACAGTAAAGGCTTTGAGTTAATTATTGCTAATGATGATGAAACTTGGGCTTCTAGTAGTAAACAAAATTTTGATATTTTAGAAAAATTAAAGAAAAATAATATTCCTTTGGGAAAATATATAAACGATTCTATTTATTATGGAATTAAAACAGGATTTAATGAAGCTTTTGTAATCAACTCTCGAAACAAAGAAAAGATATGTACTGAAGACTCCAGAAGTATCAATATAATAAAGCCTTTAATTAGAGGGCAAGATATTTCCAGATATAATTGTCATCAACCTGACTTATGGATAATCATAATTCCTGCGGGATGGACAAATGCACATAGAAATGAGGAAAATGCCGAGTTATATTTTAGCAAAAATTATCCAGCTATTTATCGGCATTTAAAAGAAATTCAAGATAAATATAAACAAGGTATGATTAAAGCAAAAGGAAAAGGATTATATAAAAGAGATGATCAAGGTGATTACTGGTGGGAGTTAAGACCTTGTGCCTACTATGAAGACTTTGAAAAAACTAAAATAATTTATTCTGAAATAACAACAAAAGGACAATTTTATCTTGATAAAACAGGACTTTATTGTCCTAATACAGCTTATATTTTAACTACAGACTCTTTATTCGTCCTTTCTATTTTAAACTCTAAACTTACAACTTATTTTATAAAACAAATCAGTACTGAAATTAGAGGTGGTTTCTTACGATGGACAAAACAATATGTCGAGCAAATTCCAATTCCTAATGCAACTAAAAGCGAACAAAAAAGCCTTGCACTAAAGGCTGAAAAAATGATAGAGCTAAATAAAAATCTAAATGAATCATCAAAACATGCTCTTAACTTTATTGAAACCAAGTATCAGCCTAAAAAAATACCTCAAAAACTCCAAAAATTTTGGCAAATAGGGGCAAATCCATTTATTGATGAGTTAAAAAAGCAAAAAGTAAAGCTGACTCTTAAGGAGGAAGAAGAGCTTATCCAATGGTATAAAGAAAAACAAATGCTTTTAAATGACCTGGAAAGTCAAATAAATCAATTAGATAAAAACATAGACCTGGAAATTTACAAACTCTATGACCTAACCGATGAAGAAATAAAAATTATTGAGGAAGCGTAACAATGAACTATAAAATAGAGCAAAATGAATAAAAATCTTGTTAATAAAGCTATTTTGCTTGCCTGGATAACAATTGTCTACAACATTATAGAAGGCTCAGCTTCTCTATTTTGGGGTATCTCGGAAGGCTCTATTTCCCTTGCGGGTTTTGGTGCTGACAGCATAATAGAAGTAACTTCCAGTGCGCTTGTAATATGGCGCTTTGAAGAAGAAGCCCTCAACAGTAAACATCTTAATTTAAAACGAGAAAAGCAAGCCACCTATGGCATAGCAATTCTTTTTATTTTGCTTGCCCTTGTAATGTTTATTACATCAACTCATCAACTTTTTGTGCAAAGCCATCCGCAAAGTACTATTCCGGGGCTAATTATTTCTTTTATAAGTTTACTTACTATGTATTTCCTTTTTTATGAAAAAAAGGCAGTCGGACTAAAACTAAAAAGCTCAACAGTGATAAAAGATGCAAGTTGTACATTTGCCTGTATAAAATTATCAATAGTATTGTTTACGGGAAGTTTACTTTTTTGGCTTCAGCCTTCTTTATGGTGGGTCGACAGTATAGCCTCAATTTTCCTGGCGTATTTAATTTATAAAGAGGGCTTATACACTTTAAATCAATTAAATAAATCAATTTTTTAAATTGATTTATTTCTATAAGTAAAGAACATCAACCTTTTAAATAGGTAATGTAAAATAAAATATAGTTCCTTCACCTTCTTTTGTTTCGAACCATATCTTGCCATTATGGGCTTCTACTATTTGTTTTGACAGATAAAGTCCGAGTCCTGTCCCGATTTTTCTTTTTTTAGTAGGATAACGTTGAAAAATCATAGGTACTTGATCAGCGGGAATTCCTTCTCCGTTATCTTTTATTGAAACCTGAACAGATGTATCCAATCTAATAACGTTGATTGCAATTTGAGTTCCGGCTTTTGTATGTCTTATCGCATTACCGATCAAGTTAACTAAAACTCTTTGTACCTCTTCTTTATCAAGACATAAAAGTGGTAAATTTTCTTCTAAGCTAAGTGAAACCTCTGAGTCTTTTTCTTTGGCAAGATATTTAACAGACCTTAAAGCTTCATCTATTAACTCTGAGATATTGGCTTTTGTTTTATTCAGCTGCCATTGTCCTGATTCATAATGATAAGTGGCAAGCAGGTTATTTACTATTTTAAGCAAATCCTTGTTTGTCTTATAAATATCTTCAAGGTATTCTTTGTAAATATCAGGTATTGCAGCAAATTTTCCTGTTATCATAACCTCTAAAGCTTTTTGCTCTGCAAGGATAGGACTTTTAAGGTCGTGAGTTAGCGTGGCAATAAATGACATTCTGGTTTCTTCCAATTCCTGCCTTTGCATAACCTCAAGAGACACCAGCACTAAGTTATCAATAATAAGCTTAATGATATTTTTTTCGTAATCACTCCAGTGCTTAGGTTTTTCCATTGCCAGGATAGTAATTTCTATAATTTCTTTGGATTCTTTGCTTAACTTTCTGGAGGTGGGGTAAACTGCGCAAGCTCCTATGTGCTCTCCTTCCAAACATTCTTTTAATTCTTCATTTATTATTTCTTTATCAATATCATTTATGCAGATGATTTGTCTTTCTTCGGGGATAATCTCTTTAGCAATGCCTCGAGTCAGGAGGCACTCGCCAATTATTGTATTATTTTGCTCTTTGTTTTTTTGACCCACTACCATAAGTATTTCTTCTTTAAAGTGAAGGTGTAGGACCTTATCAGCATTTAGAATATCTAATAATTGTTTCAGTAGATAATCATCTACTTCTTCGTGGGTAACCAGGTTAGAAGCTTCTGTTGTTATTTTTCTCAGGGTTTTTTCGTTAGTCAAGGATTGCTTTAGTTCGTCATTTAGCTTAAATAAATTAATACCTATTGAAATCTGTTGACTTATCAGAGTTAAGTAATCAAGATTTTCTCTTTTCCAAACCTTGGGTTTATCTATCATTGCAATAACAATCATTGCCAGAGGTTTATCTTTATAAAAAATTGGGGCTATTATAAATGCTTTTGCGCAGCCTGTAAATTGCTTTAAATTTTTCATATCTTTGGATACGTAATCTTCATTTACGTTATTAATTACCAGTAATTCTTTATTTTTAAAAATTTTATCAGAAATATACTCACATGTTTCCTTAGTATATATGTTTGCTTGCACGCACTTGGGAACTCCTTCAAACTTTCTGTACTCTCCATAAGTTTTAAAAAATTCTTTTTTTTCTTCGTCATAATAATCTACACATGCCCTATCCGCATCAAAGAGTTCGCAGATGTCTTTGCATATAGAGGACAATGCTGTCTCTAAGTTTTCGCACTCTAAGATATTGTTGGTTACTCGCCTTAGGAGAGTTTCTTTAAATACTTTTTCCTGAATTTGATCGGTTAATTTTGCTTGATTAATTATCACTGCTGCTTGATTAACTATTGATTCAAATAGAGCTTTTTCTTCTTCCGTATAAAATTTAAGATTTTTTGTAGAATCAATTATCAATAAACCTATTGGATTTGAAGCATAGTATAATGATGCCATCATAAATGATTTAACGCTATATTCAGCCATTAATTGTTGTGTTAAGTCACTAATCTCTAGCTTCGTTACGTCATTAACAGCCAGTACTTGCTTTTGTCCAAATACAACTTGGGCATAGGCTTCTATTTCTTCATTTAAAACCTTTCTTCCTGCAGTAGATTTGACTTCTAAAGATGATAAATATACATTATTTTTTTCTATTGGTAGATAAGCATTATTTTTATAGTCATATTCGATAAAAAAGCATCTGTTTGCATTAAAAAGTTCTCCTGTTTTAATTACTATTGTTTTAATTGTATCTTTAGCTCCCGGAGAGTTTATTGCTGATATTATAAAATCTCTTAGTACTTTTTCCCGGTTTATAAAGTTTTTCAGGTTTATGATCATTGTGTTTAAATAAATTGAAAGGCTTCCCATCTCGTCATCGGAGTCGGTTTTTACTTTTACGTCAAAGTTACCTTGGGCGACTTTTTCGGTTGCACTTTGTAAAATGCGTACTGAGTTTAAAACAGATGAAGAAAAACAGTAAAATATATACACTAGTCCCAAAAGAATAATTATTGCCGGGAGTACAAACATAAACCTCGTGAATTTAAGCTCGTTTATTCTTTCTGAAAGAAGCTCATCCAGCAGATGTATTGATACTTCATATAAAGCAAGATTTGCTCTGCTTACTATTGATGAAACGCCTAAGTATGTATCCGGGGGTATTGAAAAATTTTTTTGGATAATAAACCTTTCAATATTCATTGTAATATAATTATTTGTTGTACCATTTACATCTTCTACGAATCCTTTTAACTTTTCAATTGCAGATTTATTATTTTTAAAAACCCTTTTATAATCTATATTAATATCATCCAATATGTATTTTATATTTGCGTTTATTGCTAGAAGTTTTACGCTTTGGGCTTCGGTTATTTTTTTACTTATAGTTATATCTGTACCTAGTACACTGGCTTGTCCTATTAATTCTATAATTATAGGAAGGTTTTTTGTTACGGGATACATCAAATAAAAAGTATCTACTTCAGTATCAAGTATTAAGTTGGATTCATCACCTATGTATAAAATTAAGGATATTAATTCTTTTATTATATTTGTGTATTTTGTATAAGCTTTTTTTGGGGAGTAATTTAATGTTTCTTTTTTTATATTTACCCAGTTTTTATTTATTTTTGTCCAGGGAGTATCTATTTTAAAGATATCTTTATACTTTTTATTTACTTCATTTACTGCCTTAAAATTAAAATCTATTTGATGAATATTTTCCTGTATTTCATTTTTTACATTTTGATTTGTTCTCAAGTAAAAATTTACGAGTGATCTTTGCTCTTCCATCTCTTTCATTAAGTTTTTAATTGGATCTATGTATTTCAAGCCTATTTTTTCTTTTTCGCTAAAGTTTATTTTTAAATTAATTTCATAAATTAATAATATAATTAGGACACCGGCAAATAAAATAAGTAATGTGCTTACAAAAGCAAATTTTTGAGGATATTTAAAGCGGTTAATTAATTTTATTCCCGGTACAAATATGCTTTTCAACTTTTTTCTCCAGGGGGACAAATTAAGCTTTTATGCTGGTTCAAAATTAAAACTATGAGAATAATATTAATTAAATTACTTTATTTGAAAAAATTAAAACCTCAATAAGGTAATATAAAAGTTTAAAAAAATAAGAATAAAAAAGATAATGATATCTGCAATATAAAATTGATAAGTATTTTATATGGAGAACAGGTTCAAATCCGTATGAGGAATAAACAAAGAACTAATAAACCTGTTCATATATTCAGTATCTTCGGATATATCAAAATAATTTATAATCTTTTTGATATGTTCAATATCCTCTTGCAAATCCTTGTTAATTAAACGCAAGTAAGCACCTTTTAACGCTAAATTTCCCAAATATTTAAATTTATTTCCGGAAATATCAGGAAAAAGTCCGAGTTTAACAGCTTTTTCAAAATTAATACTTTCGCCTAAACCACCGGCGATTATCACTTCATCTATATCATCAAATCCAATACCGGCATAATCAATAAGGGATTGTACCCCGGAGAATATAGCCCCCTTAGTTCTGATAATATTTTCAATATCCTGTTCATTAATAAAAATAGATTCACCACAACCTGAATCATCTTTATTACATAACAAATAAGCTTTTTTATTTTTTTTCTCAATAATATTCTTATCATTTGTAACCTTAAACTTGCCCTGCCTGTCTAAAACCCCGGCATCAAATAACTCACTGATAATTTCTATCATCCCGGAACCGCAAATACCAACAGGTTTACTGTTATTAACAGTTTTAAATCCGTCCTTGATGGAGAAACCTTCAATAGCACCGTCAATAGCTCGTGTTCCACATTTTATACCCGCTCCTTCAAAGGCAGGGCCTGCACTGCACGCACATGCCATTAACCAGTCACTATTACCGAGAACTATCTCCCCGTTAGTCCCTAAATCTATTAATAATTTTATTTCTTCATCCTTACACATGCCGCAAGCCAAAATATCAGAAACAATGTCACCGCCCACATAGCTCCCAACACAAGGAAAACTGATAAGATTAGTATGTTTATTTACATTTAGCTTTAGTTCACTTGCTTTTGTCCGGAATTCAGAGAATACAGGCACATAAGGTGCAAATCTGATACTCTCAGGGTTAATTTTTGCTAATAAATGCATCATAGTTGTGTTAGCCGCAATAGAAACTGCATATATTTGTTTTTTATCAATATTTTTATTTTTTAAAACAGAATTAATTAAATTATTTAAATCATCTAATAATAAACTGTTTAATTTTTCCAAACCATTATTTTTTTTAGAATAAACTATACGGCTAATAACATCAGTACCACAAGCAATCTGACTATTATAGCAAGATGCGGAGTCGATAACTTCACTGCTTTGCATATCAACCAACAATGTATTAATAGTAGTAGTACCGATATCAACAGCCAAACCATAAACTTTATTTGTATTATTGCCTGTTATATTGAGCAATTCATTGTTATTATGATCAATAATAGCTTTAACATGCCAGTTATTACCTCTTAATTTTTCAGGTAATTTTCTTAATAAATTCAAAGAAAGACAATATTCCACATCCAAAGTAGAAGCAACCCGCTCCTGATCGGATATTTTATCATCTTCACTCGGCGGACTTAATACTAAATCTTTTTTTTCTACAATGGGCTTAAGCTCAAAACCTTCTTTGTCAAGTTTAAACGGTATATTCTTACTTATTATATTATTATTTTTATGGATTAATTTATATTTTACTAATTCAATATCAACGTCACTGAGCACTTGTGCCTTACAGGCCAGATAATATTCCTTATATTTAGCTTTTGAGGATAACTCACCGTTAATAAGCTTAACAGTACACTTCCTGCAAGAGCCCCTTGAGCCACAATTATTTGGCAATTGTATATTATTATGCAACAAAATATCCATTAAACTTTCACCTTGTATGTTATCAATGGTTAAATTTAATGGATATATGTTAATTTTATTAATATTTTTATATTTCATTTATTATGTAGATTCAATTTAAGGTATCAAAATTATCCTCTATATAAGGATAGATTGTAAATTTCATTGTAGCACTTTTATTTATTAATTATGGTGTAGTACCGCCACCACCGCCGCCGCCATTGTTAAGTGTTGCAGTTGTTGTGTCTTTAGCATTGTCGGAAGCATCATTACGAGCTTCAATTAATTCATCATTAACAGTACCAATAGTATCTCTTATGTGTGTGCCCATTGTATTAAGTACAGCAATAGCTACAACGGAGACTAACGCTAATATTAAACCGTATTCAACCAGGCTTTGCCCTTTTTTTACTCTTTTTTTAAGGTTATTTAAAAGTTTTTTCATATTCATAATAAATCACTCCATCTCTTTATTTAACCTACTTGTTTAATTATTTATAATATATATCATTTTGCGCTATTATAAAATCACCCTACAGAGTGATTCGAGCATTAATAGCAGATATTCTAACTAAAAGTTGATATTAAGTCATTATAGATGACCATCACCCATTTTTTAACGCTCCAGCTTCGCAATTCAGAGTTTAGCTAATTTTATTCGATAGAATACCCCGCCCCTTGCAGACTGTGTAAAAAGTACCTATAACACTTTAATTATTGTATAATAGACATATGGACAATAGGGAGTAATCATATGTCATACATTTTAGGAGAAAATA
>JANQHM010000148.1 GCA_028282645.1 Candidatus Gastranaerophilales bacterium | reverse complement strand
TAAAAACGATTATCTTTTAGCTATGGAGAGAAGTCCTATAAAAGATATTGAAATAAAACATTTATTAAAAAATGTTTTAACCGATAAAATTAACGATAGAGAAATCTATATGAAAGGCATTGATACAAGTTACTATTACGAAGGATATACTATTTTCAAAGCAGAAGAATTGGAATCAGAATATTTTTAAAAACAATTTAAAGTCTGTCAGGATGTTAATTTCAGAGAACAAAAAGCTTGTAGTTATTAATAATAGAGCTATGATGTCAGTAGGCTCATGGTGTTTGGAATTTAACCATTGAGCCTATATATAGAAAAATTTAAAACTGTAGCAAAACTAACCCATAATAAATATGGGACTAAAATATATGCAGTAGTTTTTGAAACTTGATAAAATTTCCATATAGAAAGAATTATAAACAGCAGCAGGAATATAATCACTACAAAAGCCCATAAAATTTGGTGTAGCTCGAAAAATATAATTGACCATAAGCTGTTTAAAATCAGCTGCATCACAAAAAATACCAGCCCTTGAGTTCTATTCTCTGAGTTTTCTGCTTTTAACAATAAAAATAGGGATATGCCCATCAAGGTATAAAGCATTGTCCACACAGGAGAAAACACCCAACTTGGCGGGTTGAATGATGGCTTTACCAGTGTGTCATACCAAGGATAAAGATTATTGGCTGTAAAAAATCCCCCGACTATTCCCGGCAAAAAACAGACAAATATAGATCCTATTAGTTTTAAAAAATTTTTCATAAATGTTCTTACATTAATTATTATTTTAAATTTGCTAAATTTTTTAGAGAATAAATATTGCGAGAATTCGCATTGCCTTAATTTTATCATAAATAACTGGCATGTTTTAAAGCACAGGGAGATCCAATAAATCTCCCTCTAATAGTAAGGTTAGGTCAAATTTTATTTTCGCAAAGTTTCTGTCAATTTACATTTTCGAACTTTCAAAAAATTTTTATAATAAAATAAAAATGATATTTGTTTATTCGTTAATAAATTTATTAGGAGCCTAAATGGATGAATTAGAATTACTGGTAAAACTCCATAAAAATAATTTAAGACAAGGTCCTGGTTCTGATGAAACAACTAAAAAGGCTCTTGGCTTTACCAATTTAAAAGAAAAATCTGGCTTGAAAATAGCTGATATTGGTTGTGGAACGGGAAAATCCACAATATTATTGGCAAAAGAATTAGATGCTGAAATTATAGCGATTGATTTTTTGACAGAATTTTTAAAAAAACTTGAAAGCAAAGCTGAGGAGTTGAGCTTAAAGGGTAAGATAAATACTTTAACTTGTTCAATGGACAAATTGCCTTTTGAAAAAGAAGAATTTGACGTTATATGGTCTGAAGGTGCTATTTATAATATGGGTTTTAAAGAGGGTATTAAATATTGGAAGCGATTTTTGAAGTCAAAAGGTATTTTAGCCGTATCAGAAATGACTTGGTTGTCCTCAAGTATACCTGAAGAGATAAAAACATATTGGGAAAATAATTATTCTCAAATTGATAAAGCTTCTTCTAAAATAGCTATTTTAGAAGATAACGGTTTTAAAATTTTAGGTTATTTCCCTCTAAGCGAAAGCTGTTGGCTCGAAAATTATTATGATATTTTGGAAGCGAAAAGCGACGATTTTCTGGTCCAATATAGCACTCAACAAGCTAAAAATATTATTGACAAAGAAAACGAGGAAATTGCTTTATATAAAAAGTACAAAGATTTTTACAGCTATGGCTTTTATATTGCGGAAAAGCTATAAATAAAAGAATTTAGAATACCTGTAAGTTTTAATAAGAAAGGGCTATATTTTGAGCAAAATTACATCATCATTTAATAATGCGTGGCAGCAGGTCCTTGAATATTGTAAAAAGTCTCCTTGGAAAGAACGATTTGAGGAGCATAGCGAAAGTTATTTAGAGCTTTATCTAACTGAACTTAATTTATCCAAACAAGAATTTTTAAGAAAAACAGAAGACTTTGAGCACGATATAATGGGACAGATTTTTGGAATAAATATTGAAACCTTTATTGAAAAGGAGTATGGCTCACCGGAAAACAATGTTGCTTTTGAATATTTAAAGCGTCGTAAGTGGAAAATGAGCAAAGAGGCAACTGCCTGCTTAGAAGAGATGAAAAATAGACCATTTTCAATTTATGAAGTAATTGATGTAGAACCCGGCGAATATATGGTAGTTAAGGATATTCTGCTTAATACTAAAGAAGTTAAAGTGTTCGAAGATTCTGGCAGTAGAACGGCAAAGCCTTTTGACTATCTTGTTTCAAAGGTGATTTTTGTTAACGGTGAGTATTACTTTACAGGTACTGTCTTTTATCTCGGACATCAGTTTGTTGAAGCAATTAAAAAAAGTATAAAAAAAGAGTTAAAGGAGAAGAAACTGAATTTTAAAAAGTATGAAATACCCCCTAAAGACCTTTGCGCTGTAGTAAAAGAAATTCTAGGAAAATATACACCTAATTTATTTGTTGAATCAATTAGGTGTATGTTCAATCCAGGGTTAAGGAAAATTAAGTAATACCCTTTAACCCCAAGAGTTTATTGAAATTAAGGGAGTTAGAAAATATAGCCATAGTAATATTTTTAAAGCTA
>JANQHM010000039.1 GCA_028282645.1 Candidatus Gastranaerophilales bacterium | reverse complement strand
CACCGCAACCCTGACGGAGAGGAAATAGGCGTTCCTCATTTACATTTGTACAAAGAAGGATATAATGATAAATGGGCATATCCCGTACCTACTGATATTTTTTCAAATACGGATGATCATTTTGAAGTTTTAAATGATTTTATGAATTATTGCAATATTACTGATAAGCCTAATTTTAAATAAAGGAATAAATTTATGGAAAATTTAAACCTGCTTATTAATAATTATTATAATTGGTTGAAAGAAAAAACTGATTTCAAAAAAATCAGTAATTACTATAAAATTACTACGCCATACTTAGATAGACATAATGACTATATTCAAATTTATTTAAAAAAAGAGAATGATAACTTTATTTTAACTGATGACAGCTATACGATAGAAGATTTAATTCAATCAGGTTGTAATATTGATACACCTAATAGAAAAAAATTGTTGCAAATAGTATTAAACGGTTATGGAGTAAGCTTACATAATGAAGAATTATTTGTAAAAGCTAATAATGACAATTTTCCACTTAAAAAACACAATTTAATTCAAGCTATACTTGCTGTTAATGATATGTTTTATTTAACAAAACCTAATATTGAAAATTTATTTTTTGAGGATGTTAAAAACTGGTTTGATGTTTCTGACATAAGATATTCTGAGAGGGTTAGCTTTATGGGACACTCCGGTTATCCCAGAATGTTTGATTTTTTAATTTCAAAATCAAAAAATGCGCCTGAAAGAATTATTAAAACAGTAAATAATCCAAGAAAAGCCAGTGCTGATAATATTATTCTGGAATGGCTTGATACAAAAGAAATAAGACCGGAAAATTCAAAAGCCTATACTATTATAAACAATAGAGAAAAAACTGTATCTTCTAGTATAATCGAAGCTCTTCAAAATTACGATATAACTCCAATTAAGTTTAACGAAATAGATAGATATAAACAGGAACTTGCAGCATAAATGAATAAATATATAGGAGATAAGGTTATTTAAATGATTTTTATTGAAGAAAATTTGTTGACTGTAAATTATAAAAAAACGTTCACAAAATTTTTTGTTGACTCTCTGCGTTACACAAATTTATTTATTGACTATAATTTTATAAAAAACGTTAGCAAATTTTTTAAAGGTATTAAAAGAAATTCATGTAATATAAAGATTAACTTAATGGGATGCTTGGTATAAATGACTAAATTCACGGAAGAAAAGTTAGAACACGCAATAATAGAACTACTTGGCGAGGTTAATATTCCTCACGTACATGGCCGGAGTATTGAGCGTGATGATTCTGATGTTCTTTTAAAAGAGGATTTAAGAACTTTTCTTTCTGAAAAATATCAAAAAGAAAAATTAACCGAAAGCGAAGTTAATTCTATAATTCGCAGGCTTGAAACATTTTCTCATTCTGATCTTTACGAAAGCAATAAAGCTATTATGAAGATGGTTTCTGACGGCATTGTCTTTAAACGTGAAGACCATACTCAAAAAGATTTATTAATTCAGCTTATTGATTATAGCGAAGAAAATAAAAATATTTATAAAATGGTTAACCAGCTTGAGATTGCAGGCTACGAAAAACGCATTCCTGACGGTATTTTATACATTAACGGACTTCCTTTAGTTGTATTTGAATTTAAATCAGCCATAAGGGAAGAAGAAGCCACAACCTTCGACGCTTATACTCAGCTTACTGTCAGGTACAAGCGCGATATTCCCGATTTATTTAAATATAATGCTTTTTGTGTAGTTAGCGATGGCGTAAATAATAAAGCGGGCTCTTATTTCGCCCCTTACGAATTCTTTTATTCCTGGAGAAAAATAGACGGCAATGAAAAAATAGCTCAAGAAGGCATAAGTTCTTTATTTACTATGGTAAAAGGCATGTTTGAGCATAACCGCCTGCGCGATATTATAAGAAACTTTATTTATATTCCTGATAAATCAAGCAAAAATGAGAAAATATTGTGCCGTTATCCTCAATTTTATGCAGCAAATAAACTCTATCAAAATATTAAAAAACAACGCAAACCACAGGGGGACGGAAAAGGTGGAACATATTTCGGAGCCACGGGCTGCGGAAAAAGTTTTACAATGCTATTTTTAACTCGCTTACTTATGAAAAGCGTTGATTTTTCCAGTCCTACAATTGTATTGATTACTGACAGAACAGACCTTGATGATCAGCTTTCAAAACAATTCGTGAACGCTAAGAAATACATTGGGGATGATAATATTATTAGCGTTGAAAGCCGTAAAGAACTGGGAGAATTGCTAAGGGGGCGAGACAGCGGCGGAGTATTTTTGACTACTATTCATAAATTTACTGAAGACATACAACTTTTAACTGATAGAAATAATGTTATCTGTATTTCTGACGAAGCTCACCGCTCTCAAACAAATCTGGAACAAAAAGTCAAAAGAACAGAAAACGGTGTAAAAAAAACATACGGTTTTGCAAAATATCTGCATGATTCATTGCCCAATGCCATATTTGTCGGTTTTACCGGCACACCAATCGATGCAACTCTTGATGTATTTGGAGAAGTAGTTGATTCTTATACAATGACTGAATCTGTTAAAGATGAAATCACTGTAAGAATAGCGTATGAAGGTCGTGCTGCTAAAGTATTGCTTGATAATTCAAAACTGCAAGAGATTGAACGGTATTACAATCAATGCGCTGAAGATGGAGCAAGCGAATATCAGATTGAAGAAAGTAAAAAAGCTACTGCCAAAATGAGCACTATTTTAGGAGACCCTGATAGGCTCAAAGCACTTGCCGTTGATTTTGTAGAACATTATGAAACCAGAGTAAAAGAAGGCTCAACTATAAAAGGCAAAGCTATGTTTGTTTGCAGTTCTCGTCCTATTGCTTATGAATTTTATAAAGAATTAATTGCACTACGTCCTGAATGGGAAGAAATCAAGCCTTGCGAAGAAGGAGCTGAATTAAGCGAAAATGAACGTAAAAAAATTAAGCCGATGGAAAGAATTAAAATGATTATGACCAGAGGCAAAGATGACGTTAAAAAATTGTATGATATGCTTGGCACTAAAGAATATCGCAAAGAGCTGGACAGACAATTTAAAAATGAAAAATCTAATTTCAAAATAGCTATTGTTGTTGATATGTGGCTTACAGGATTTGATGTTCCTTTTCTTGATACTATATATATTGATAAGCCAATTCAAAGACATAACCTTATTCAAACTATTTCAAGAGTTAATCGTAAATATAAAAATAAAGAAAAGGGTTTAGTAGTTGATTATATTGGCATAAAAAGGCAAATGAATCTTGCTCTTGCTCATTATTCAAAGACAGACTGCAAAAATTTTGAAGAAGTTGAGCAGTCTATTATTGTTGTTAAAGACCATTTAGACTTGCTAAATAAAATGTTTTATAAATTTGATTCAACTCCTTATTATAAAGGATCACCGTTAGAACAATTAAACTGTTTAAACAATGCTGCTGAATTTGCAATGATTACTGACAAACAAGAAAAACGTTTTATGAATCTGGTAAAACGTTTAAAAGCAGCTTATGACATTTGTTGTGGCACAGATAAAATTTTTCAGCAGGAGCGTGATTATATCCATTTCTATATGGCAGTTCGTTCAATTGTCTATAAACTCACAAAAGGAGATGCTCCAGATACAGCCCAAATGAACGCAAAAGTAAGAGATATGATAAAAGATGCACTCTTAAGTGATGGAGTTGAAGAAATATTTAAACTCGGAAGTGAAAAAAATTCTGAAATAGATATATTTTCAGATGATTATCTTGAAAAAATAGACAAAATTAAACTACCGAATACTAAAATCAAGTTATTGCAACAGTTATTAGCCAAAGCAATAGATGAGTTTAAAAAGGTAAATAAAATAAAAGGGGTAGATTTTTCCAAAAAATTCCAAGCTTTAGTTGAAAAATACAATGAACGTAAAGAGCAAGATGTTTTACGTAGTGAAGTACTGGAAGATTTTACAGACGAAATTATAGATTTATACAATGCTATGCGTAAAGAAAAAGAATCCTTCGCCGGCATGGGTATAGATTTTGAAGAAAAAGCATTCTATGATATTTTAAAAGAACTTGCTCATAAATATGATTTTGAATATCCCGAAAACAAATTGATTCCATTATCTAAAGAAGTTAAAACTGTAGTTGATGATAAAGCTAAATACACTGACTGGAATCAACGTGACGATATAAAAGCGGAATTAAAGGTCGATTTGATCATACTTTTAGCTAAACATGACTACCCTCCTGTAGATAAGGATGAGGTGTATAAAGAAATCTTTGAGCAGGCAGAGAATTTTAAGAAGCATAGGTAGATTATGGATAAACAGTTAAATTTAAAAAAAGATAACTTTATCGACAATATTGATTGTAATTGCCTATGTGGAATTTTAATTGAAGAATCTGATGAATTATCTAACGAATCTATGTAAAAAAAAATGGCTTAGAAATTGTTATGCGGCAAATGAAGGTATTCAAGCAGAGATAGAAAGCGGTTTTGTAATAACAAAGAAGAATATTTCAAAAATTCAAAATTCCCCATCCAAAGATAATATTAAGAATAAAATCTGGAGATTTTGGTGAAGCTATTGGACTTGTTTATAATAAAATATAGGGTAAAGGAGGGATATAATTTGGTAAAAAAAAAGTATTAACTATCCAATTAGAGCCAACTATTGACTGGATAGTTTCAGAATTGCTTTCGTAGAATAAAGAAGCTTCTATCATCTTTTCTTCTACTGCATCCATAC
>JANQHM010000038.1 GCA_028282645.1 Candidatus Gastranaerophilales bacterium | reverse complement strand
AAATCAACATACAATTAAATATTTTTTTTAACTCTCTTTAAGGCTAAAAGTACGGGTTTTGTGATGCGCGCGTAATTTATACAAAAAAATAAAGCTGCTCCGGTGTAGGGCAGCCTTATTTTTTATAATATTTTTAGCTTTAGCCCGGCAATAACCAGGTAAGGAATAAAAGGTGAAAACTTTTTACCACCTACTTATATTAATTTTTTCTTATATATTTAAATTAGGTTCTTTAATATTAAAATTATTAGAGTTATTATAGTCTATGGATATATTAAAAAAAGTGGAGGAGTAATGGAAAGATTTAAATTTTACACTAAAGAATTAGCAATTTTGTTAGCTGTATATGGTTCTGCAGCTTCGGACGCGCAAAAGCAATATCAAGACTTTATGGAGCAGGTAAAATCAAGATTGCCTAAAGGTATTGAAATTAGAATGTCTTTTACATCCAGAGAAGTTTTAAACAAGTTTGACAAAAAGTATTACTCACCGGTACAACAGTTGGCGGCGTTGGACAGGGAAGGTTATAAAAAAGTTGTTGTTGCATCTGTTAATCTTTTTCCTGCGGATGAGCATAATTATTTAATAGAGGTAGTTAACGGCTTTAGAAATATATCTTATGCAAAATATGAATTAACTGATCCTCTATTGACAAAAACAAGGTGTACAAACGAATTTTTAAGAAATTTAGATAAAGAGCTTAGGGCTCATTTTGAAAGTCGTAATATTGTATACATTGCACATGGCTCACCGAATTTAGACGCAGTAGGAGCTGAATCATTCTTATACATAAGAGGCTACTTAAACGAGTTAAATCATAGTAATTACTTCCACTGTATTGACGGAGTTTTTCCTTTTAGAAAAGAAGTTATATTACAAGATATAGAAGAAAGAAACGCTGTTGATAAAGATGTATTATTTGTTCCTTTGTTTATGGTTACCGGTAATCATTTTAAGAATGATATTCACAGGATAAAAGAAGATTTATCAATAGATTTAGATTCTTTACATATTGCGGAAAACTTCCAGTCAGAGGGTGGCTTTGCTATATTAAAGTACCCTAGAGCTATAGATTATTATATTCAACAGATTAAGGAAGCTATAGAGAAGTTAAATTGGTAGTTAAAGATAAAATAATCTTTGAAGACTTATGTGATCTAAAAAATAGATTTGTTTTATCAAAAGAAACAAAATTTTATCAGGATTACATGATTTAACTATTGAACAACTTGTTGAAAGGTTTTCATTTGAATCAATGCAGCAAGAGTTTAAGGACTTTTGTCCTATGTTAGAAAAAGGACAAGCTTGCCATAATATGACTTTTGACTCTTTAAATTGTTATGGATTTGCTTGTCCTAATTTTAATATAAGAGATTGACTTTGATGAGCAAGCTAATTTGTATACGCTTGGTCGATGCAAAGCTAACTCGGTAGACAGATACTATAAACAAGCATATATAAATAATGAAAAGTCTAAGCCGTTTCTGATTTGGGACTGTTCAAATTGTAATATTCCTCATGATAAAAAATTTATAGCTGATGTTATTCTTACATTACGATTTGGAAAAAGTTAGACTATTAAAACTTTTTTGAATCTTTTAAAAAATTAATCTAGTAAAAGAAAAATTTTAATCTTGGCAATAATTTTTTTGCCTATACCTGTATTTTTAAAAGATTAAGCAGGACAAATACATTGTTAATTATATATTTAACTTATATGACTCGATTGAAGCCTGTAAATTAATGTCTTATATTGTAAATAATAAATTTTTATGTTTAAAAAATAAAACAAAGCCAGAACTAAAAAGATCAAACTCGGAACCTGCTATTTCTTTAAATCCTCCCGCTGTTTTAAAAAAGTTTCCCTCTGCAATTCATTCAGATCATACAGATTTAGACCCTTGCGTAGAAGATTTTAGTCCTAAGTCTAATCCAGTCATCCAGGATTCTTTGGATATACCTATGCATGTTATTAACGCTCTTGTAGAAGGACTTGAAAACTTTAATTATGTAAATAAACATACTTTTTATGCTATAGATGGTGGAGTTAAAAGCATTAACCTGATAGGGAATTCTTCACTTATTAATTGTCACCTGGAAAAACTTAGAAAGAATTTAACTAATAACGACTTTGAGTATGCTAGTAAACTTCCAAAATCTCAACAATATATTAAAAAGAATAAATTAGGAAATTTGAGCTTTGATTTTAAAGCGGTATATGAACGTTATTTGACCTTGGACAAAAAAGACATACTTACTAGAGAAGAAGAAAATGAGCATAACTTTACCAAAGATTTAGTCGTATTAAATCAACTTCATAAATTCAACTCTATAAGTAAAGGTGTAAGAGAATTTATAAGAGCTATAAGTGGTATTACCGGAATTGGAGGTTATTTAACATTTATAAAATTAGGATTTACTCCTGTAACTCTACCTCTTACACTTATACCTGACTTTGTACCCGCAGGCATTGAATTGTGTGAAACACTGGCAGATAAGAGAAGAGAAAAATCTTTAAATGGAAATAACAATGCTTATAAGCGATTTACTGGTGATATGTGTTCAATAGTTACAGATGAAAAGAAAAATAAAGATTTTAAAAATATTGTCAAGCATATTTTTGAACAAGCTAAGCAGATAAAAGAAAATCCTTCATTTAGGTTTAATCTAAATGAAGTAACTAGAGAACAATGGGATCCTAAACGTCCTGAGGTAACATTAGCAATAAATCATTTATTGCTAATGTTATGCAGTGAAGTTTTTGAAAAAGCTAAAAAATGTGAGAAAATTGATAAAAGCCTAGTGGGAGATATTTTTAATAAAGTGGTAATAACGCATGCTCCTAAAGAAAATGGTAATGTATTTACTCATTATAAGGAAATGATAAGGGATAATGAAGCTAAAAATGATATAACCGCTAATGCTATATCTCGTGATATAACAGGATTCGTAAAAGCAATAGCCTAGGATTCTGACAAAGTCGATATGTTAGACTTTCTTTGCGATAAAAAAGAATATGAAAAATGGATTAGAAGCACATATAGAAAACCAAAAGATTGGGATGATGATAAAGCTACTCAATCCAACAATGAAGATAAGAAATTAAGCCCAAAAGGTCATATGATTATAGATAATTTTATTAAAGATAAGCCAATCGATGCAGGACTTGAAACATTGGAGGAGCAAGATATTGTTCCAAATGATCAACCTAAAAAATTAAGTGAGAAAGGTCAATTGGTTCTGGAAAATTTTGCAGATGATCTCCCTATTTTTACAAGGAATGAAGAACGTAAATTTGGTAAACTAAGCCTTGATAAATTTAAACTTCAAGCTTATCAAGGTTTACTACAAGTCCAAGCTAAACTTTTAAGTTTAGCAGGAGTATCGGAACCCGCTAAAACTTTGCAGGACCTTATTAGAGAAAAGATCGACGATTCTAGAGTCGATCAAATTACAAGCTTAGTACTAGAAGGACCGTCTGATAAATCTACAAGAAATAAAAGTTTTCTGAATAGATTTAAAGAACATCTTAATGGGTTTCAACAAAATCTTATTGATGTAATAAAAAACGGACTTGGAGCACTATCTCTTGATAAGAGGACTAAACTTCGAGAAGAGGATATACCTGATTATGATAAATTAAAAGACAATACTGATATTTTTAAAGTTTGGTAAAGCTAATTAAATAGTATTGCCTAATTGCCCTTTCCCTTATTTTTGACAAATAAGGCTATTGATAATAATATATAAAGTATTAAATTATTTATATATTAAATAAATGACGGCTTAAGATAGGAGCTTACCGGCAGATGAAAATAAATTTTGATATACGGCCTATAAGCAGTCATTTAGCAGAACCTTTACAACAAAAATTAGATTCAGGAGCTAAAATAGTCGGTTCTCTTGGTGTATTGGAGGAACTTGCCCTAAAAATAGGCTGTATACAAAATTCATTAAATCCTAGTCTAAACAAACCTAC
Source organism: Candidatus Gastranaerophilales bacterium (assembly GCA_028282645.1). Lineage (GTDB taxonomy): Bacteria > Cyanobacteriota > Vampirovibrionia > Gastranaerophilales > JANQFW01 > JANQFW01. The sequence continues at coordinate 5,262 of JANQHM010000038.1, read as the reverse complement.
AATGTTACTTTTTGCTGGAGATCACGGAATTGTAGAAGAAGGGGTTAGCCCATCGCCACAGGAAGTAACTTATCAAATGGTTATGAACTTTTTGCAAGGCGGAGCTGCTATTAATGTATTAACAAATCAGCATAATATAGACTTAAAAATCATAGATGCGGGGGTTATTCATGATTTTAAATCTTATCCTAATTTAATAAAAGCTAAAATAGCAAAAGGAACAAAGAGTTTTATTCACGGCCCAGCTATGACAAAAGAACAATGTACACATGCCATTGCTATAGCTGCGGATATAATAGAAAATATTCATAAAAAAGGCTGTAATATAGTTGGCTTTGGCGAAATGGGTATAGGTAATACCTCTGCATCATCTGTTTTAATGAATATTATATCAGGTATACCCCTTGAAAAATGTGTAGGAAAGGGCGGAGGCTTGAACGAGTCCGGCGTTGAGCGAAAAATAGAAATTTTAACTCAAGCAATTGCGAATAATCCAATAGATAAAGATGATCCTTTAGATATATTATCTACATTTAGTGGATTTGAACATGCCATGATAGTTGGATCAATGTTAAAAGCTGCTGAGTTAGGAATGATTTTACTTATTGATGGATTTATTGCGGGTTCTGCGCTGATGGTTGCTCATAAGTTTAATAAAAATATACTTGATTATTGTATATTTGCTCATCAGTCCAGCGAAAAAGGCCATGATTTAATGCTTAAATATTTTGATGCTAAGCCTTTATTAGATTTAAGAATGCATTTGGGCGAAGGCACTGGCGCAGCTGTAGCTTATCCTCTTTTAGAGTCTGCGGTTAATCTTTTAAATGAGATGGCTACATTTGAGCAGGCAAAGGTAATACGCGTAGGATAAATACCTGTGTATAACAAGTTTAAAAGGGAAATAACCATATTCTTTACAGCGTTGGTGTATTTTACAAGAATACCTTGCTATAAGTTTGCTGACTATTCTGAAGAATATATGAGAAAAATAGAAAAATATAGCCCTGTAGTTGGAATAATAGTAGGTATTATAGGCGCAATAACTTATATATTAGCTAGCTTTGTTTTGCCAAGCACGATTGCTATTTTATTAAGTATGATAGCTACTATTTTAGTTACGGGAGCTTTGCACGAAGACGGATTTTCGGATTTTTGCGATGGCTTTGGCGGCGGACATACTAAAGAGCAAATATTAAATATAATGAAGGACTCTTGTATAGGAACATATGCGGCTGTGGGTTTGATTTGTATATTAGGGCTTAAATTTTTTACCTTAAAAGAAGTACCGCCTGAAATATTGCCTTTAACCATTATATCAGGGCATGCTATAAGCAGGTTTATTACAACCAGCATAATGTTTACACATAAGTATGCAAGGGATGATTTTTCTAAAAGTAAATCGTATAATACAGCTCAACAATTAAGTCTGAAGGATTTATTATTTTCAGGTTTATTTGGTTTATTGCTTATTGTTTTTTTAGGTTTTAAATATTTTTTTATAATTATTCCTCTTTTTATAACAAGGCAAATAATAGGATGGAAATTATCAAAAAGGATAAACGGTTACACCGGTGATACTCTTGGTGCAGTTCAGCAAATAAGCGAAGTTGTGTTTTATTTATTTATTCTTGTTCTCAATTAAATTTTAACTTTTGCTTTTCAGAGTATAGCCTAGTTTATTAGAGTTAAAACGATTGAATAATCTGAAAAGTATTTTTGAATTAGTGTATTTTGATAATAAAATAAAAATATGGAAATATACTTAATACGACATACAAGTTTAAATTGCGAAAAAGGTATATGCTACGGGCATTCAGATATAGAGGTATCTGATAATTTTAATGTGGAGTTAGAGTCAATTAAGTCCAAGTTGCCCAAGCTGGATGACTTTGTATTTTACTCCAGCCCTTTAAAGCGTTGTGCAAAACTAGCGTCATCTCTTACCAATAAAGGTTATATTACGGATGACAGATTGAAAGAGCATAACTTTGGAGACTGGGAGTTGAAAAAGTGGTCTGAGTTATCAGATTGTAAATATTTTCAGAAATGGAATATTGATTTTATAAACATTCCATCGCCAAACGGTGAGTCTACAGCGGATGTTTACAGCCGGTGTGAAGAGTTTTTTGAATATTTGATAAAGAAAAAGCATAAAAAAATTGTAATTGTTACACACTCCGGCGTTATCAGGATGATAACCTCAAAAATTTTGGGCATACCTTTATACAAAGCTTTTTGCCTGGGATTGGATTATGCAGGTATTTCTAAAATTAATATAGACGGACAAATAGTCAGCGTAGAATATATAAACAGGTAGTAAACAGTTTAAATTTAAAAAATCTTTATATTGGTTTAAGATATTTTTTAAACTAAAATAATATTATTAAGAATTAAATGAAAAAATTTTAGGAAAAATCTATGGCAGAAAAAGATTTAAGTTTAAATATGGCTAAAACCTATGAAATTAATATAGATAATGCAACTCCAATGATGCAGCAATTTTTAAAAATAAAAAAACAAAACCAGGATGTAATTTTATTTTACAGAATGGGAGACTTCTACGAAACTTTTTTTGAAGATGCAATATTAGCATCAAAAACGCTGGAAATTACGCTGACCGGGCGCGAAGGCGGTAAGCTGGGACGTATACCTATGGCAGGAGTGCCACAAAAAGCAGCGGATAACTATATTTCAAAATTAATAGAAAAAGGTTTTAAAGTAGCAATTTGCGAACAAATGGAAGATTCTACCCTGGCCAAAGGACTGGTTGACAGGCAAGTTGTAAAAACCATTTCTCCTGGAACCATAACTGAAACTGACTTGTTGGATTCAACAAAAAATAACTATTTAGCTTCTGTTTTTAAATCAAAAAAAGAAAATATATTTGGTTTAGCCTATATAGATATATCAACAGGAGAATTTAAAGTAACTCAGTTAGAATTAAATCAACTAATATCAGAATTAAGCAGAATATCACCAGCTGAAGTTTTAGCTCCGGCAAAGAAGAAAGATTTGCAGCTAAATCAAATAGTCGCGGAAAAGCAAGTTGACTTGCCTAATGAAATTGCAGGAATTTATAATTTTAGCAAAAGAGAAACTTCTTCTTTTTCAGAAGAAAGAGCTGTAGATAAAATTAAATTATTTTTTAATATAAATTCTTTAGAATCATTTGGTTTTCCTGACTTTAAAGAAGGTTTAACAGCAGCAGGAGCTATAATTGAGTATCTGGAAGAAACTCAAAAACAAAATATTCCTAACTTAGATGTAATTATTCCTTATTGTATGGATTCTTATGTATCAATGGATTCTAATACAAGAAGAAACCTTGAATTAGTTCAAACAGTAAGAGATAAAAGCTATAAAGGCAGTTTACTATGGGCAATAAACCGAACAAAAACATCTATGGGTACCAGGCTACTAAGAAAATGGATTCAACAACCTCTACAAAATATTAATTCTATAACAAAAAGACAAAGTGGTGTTGAAGAACTATATACTAACAGTATGTTAAGAGTTGAACTAGCTTCTCTGTTGGAAAGAGTTTATGACATAGAGAGGCTGGCAACAAGAATTAGTAATAATTCTATCAATCCTCGTGATTTTGTTGCTTTAAAGGATTCTTTAAATGTTTTGCCTCGATTTGCTGAGCTTTTGCAAGATAGTAATTCTTACTATTTAAATAAATTATCTAATATAGATAATAAACTTATAGAATTTAGTAATATAATTGAAAGAACCATACAAGATAATCCTCCCGTAGGTTTAAAAGAAGGCAAAATAATAAATGAAGATGTAAATGAAAATCTTGACAATTATAGAAAGCTTTTAAGCGGCGGAAAAGAGTGGCTAACGGCTTTTGAACAACAAGAAAGAGAAAAATCCGGTATTAAATCTTTAAAAGTTGGTTATAGTAAAAATTTCGGTTATTTTATAGAAGTTACAAGAGCTAATTCTTCTATGGTTCCGGATAATTATATAAGAAAGCAGACGCTTACAAATGCGGAAAGATATATAACACCTGAGCTTAAAAATCATGAAACTGAAGTATTAAGTGCTGAAACAAAAGTAATAGATTTAGAATACCAGATATTTTGTGACTTAAGAGACTATGCAAATGAATTTGTTGAAGCAATAAGAGATGTGGCAAAAAATTTGTCTGTTATTGATGTATTATTGTCTTTTGCGGATGTAGCCGTTGAGTATAATTATATAAAACCTGAAGTAAATGATTCTAAAGAATTAATAATAAAAGAAGGCCGTCACCCTGTTATAGAACAACTATTACCGCTAGGCCAATATGTAGCTAATGATCTTGATTTAACCGGCGGCAATTATGAATCTAACAATAACAAATGTCAATTTATGATTTTAACCGGACCTAACATGGCTGGTAAATCAACTTATATGAGGCAAAATGCTTTAATAGTATTACTTGCTCAAATTGGTTGTTATGTACCTGCAACCGAGGCCCAACTTGGTATAATAGACAAAATTTTTACCAGGGTAGGTGCTGTAGATGATTTATCTACCGGACAATCTACTTTTATGGTAGAAATGAATGAAACAGCGTTTATTTTAAACTCCGCAACAGAGCGTAGTCTTATATTATTAGATGAAATTGGCCGGGGAACAAGCACTTATGACGGTGTAGCAATAGCTTGGAGCGTTATTGAATATATTGTTGAAAGAATAAAATCCAGAACTATTTTTGCAACTCATTATCACGAAATTAATGTAATTTGTAATAAAATACCGCAAGTACAAAATTATAAGGTTACTGTTAGTGAAAACGACGGAAATATTCAATTTTTAAGGCAAGTAGTACCGGGTGGAACAAGCAGAAGTTATGGCATTCAAGTAGCAAAGATGGCGGGGTTACCTAATAATCTTATTTTACGCGCTCAAAGTCTTATGAATAAAATGCAAAAAGATAATGCTGCAAAAATAAATGTGAAAAAACAATCAAATAGCGAGGTTGAAGCAAATACGCCTCAACTATCACTTTTTGTTGAATAAATTTGAAAAAAACATAAAAGGCTGTTGAAAAGTCTTAGCGGAAATTCAACATTTAAAAATAAAAAAGTTAAGTGATATCGGATATTATGCTGATTTTTCAAATTAAACGTAGGTACTCATAACAATTAGCAGTCTACAAAATACTAACTATCCAATTAGAGCCAACTATTGACTGGATAGTTTCAGAATTGCTTTCGTAGAATAAAGAAGCTTCTATCATCTTTTCTTCTACTGCATCCATAC
>JANQHM010000081.1 GCA_028282645.1 Candidatus Gastranaerophilales bacterium | reverse complement strand
TAAAAAATATTTCTCAGGCAAGATTTATAAACTGTTGTAACATAGATTATGCTTTAAACTCCAAAGGTATTGCTTAGAATTAATTTGCCCTGATATTTGATGAAAAGAACTCATGATAACATTGAAATAGACTACAATAAGAACAGATTCTTAAAGCCCTATAAATAAAAATGATAAAATTCGGTTTGAAAAAAGAAAAAATTCCAGTTTATTTTCTTTTTTAACAAGTACCTATTTGTTAATATAGATTATTTTTGCTTATCAAAAATTTAAAATTATATAGTTTATAAAACTTAATTATTTTTTAAAAATTAAGCAAAAAACAAAATCTTTGATTTTTTATTTATATAGTGGGAATGTATAAAACTTTTTAGATTATACTAACTCTAAAATACTTTTCAGATTCTTTAATCAAATAAAAACTAATCAAATAAACTATATAAAATTATAAATCAGTAAAGTAAATATTACTCTGAAAAGATTTAAAAATTTAGTTAATGGGTAGTAATAATAAAAAAAATTTGGGGAAGTAAATGGAACAAAGCTTACAAAATACTCAGGCGGCTTATAAGCCAAGCGTTGAAGCTGTGAAAATTGAAATTCACAAGCCAACCGTAAGTCCGGTATCAGGTGCTGATAGCTGGCAAAGCAGTCCACAAAGTTATAATTATCCGCAATATCAATTGATGCCTACTGTAGGGCAACAAGGCGGGATGATGCCTGTCGCAGCAGGAGCAGGACAACCTGTATATAGTCAATCTGTACCTCAATATCAGATGCCGGTTAGTAGTCAATATGCAATGCCATCAGCGGCATTCCTCCCACCGTTGGTAGGTAGTACGGGATCAGTACCGCAATGTCAAGGACCGGTGTATAATCAATATTTTATTTCTACCCCACCGCAAGCAGTGACACAGCGTGTGGTACAACAACCTGCACCACCGCCATATCCCATGATGTACCCTGCGGTAATACCTCAATATATACCTATACCAATGTTTAATTGCGGTTGCGGTTGTTGTTGCAATTGTAATCGTCAGCAGCAGCAGCAACAACAACAATCTGTTCTGCCGGCTCAGGATATAACTCAGGGATTGCCTGCTAAATTAGAGCAGGAACCATTAGCAAATCAATCGTTACAATCGCCGCAAAATGATATACCTGCCCAAGTGCCTCCGTCTCAATCACAAGATCCGCTCGGGGCTCAAAATATGCAGCCACCTCCGCAACCTCCGCCACCTCAAAACATGCAACAACCTCCTGCGGGTAGAAAGCAAAAACCGCAAGGACCTGCAAAAACTCATCTGTCCGATGAGTATATAAAAAGCTTGGAAAATTATTTAAATAACCCAAACTCTGATGTAAGACAAATTGCAATAAAAGAAATATTAAAGCGATTAAAAGAAGATAAAACTTTAAGAGATGATCCTGCGTTAACAAATTTGATAAATAAAGCATTGCGTGACAGGTCTATGGTAAACAGAACACTTGCTTTATCTATTTTATACGGCGATTATGCAGATGGTGATGATTTAACAATTGATATACTCAAGGATATGCAAAAATCTAACAAAGCGTTCAATCAGGATGCGCACACTGCTAATTCTCTCTTGCTCAAACGCATGGGAGAGGCTAGCAAAATAGAGGAACCTTCAGATCAAGTATTTGATCCTCAGCCTATGCCGGGTCAATTTATGAATCAAGGATTTAACCCGCAAATACCACCTCTTCAGTCGTTGCAAAATCCACAAATGCAAGGACCTCCACCAGAGCAAAATTTTAACCCTGAAGCGATGCCTCAGCAACAAGGTCCTCAGGATTGGGCAATTAAGGCTTACAGGCCTGATCAATCTATACAAAATACGCAATTACAAAGTCCTCAACCTCAAACAGGACAAAACTTGAATGTAATGTCAAAATAAGGAGTAGAGGCTTATGAATTTAAATTTTAATTATGGACATTTAGCAAAAGCAGTAGGTGCAGCTTCTATATTAGCTGTAGGTTATGATACCATTAGTAATGGTGTTAGAAACGGTCAAGACAGTGCTAATCAGGAAATTGGCGATTATTGTACTAGAGTAGTTATAAATAATACTTATTCAAATAGAGAAAGTACTCTTATAGAAAGAATGAAGGGCTGGTATCAAAATGCTATTCTACAAAGTGGAACCCTTTCAAACTTTTTTACAGTCAAGAATGTTTTTTTATCAATGTTTAGTTCTACAGTAAAAAATATTATACCAATAGGATTATCACTTAGCGCACTTTGTGGAGAAAAAGTAGCCGGACCTAGATTCGGACCGGTTGTTTCTAAAGTAAGTGCCTTATTTGCAGGCCTATGGGGCATAAAAGTATTGGGGACTGAAGTTTTTGGAATAGGCAAAAGAAATTATATAGATTAATAATCTTAAAAAAACTTAATATTTTAAAGAAAAATGGCAACAAAAAAAGTGTTTTAACTTTTTATAAGTAGTTTAAATAGGAATTGGATTAGACTAAATAAATAAAGGGGAAGGACAAGCATGTATTCACCAATAATAACAGGCATGCCTATGGCAGCAAATATGCCGAGTTTATATCCGGTAGCTTCGCCATCGAATATATCGGCAGTAAAAATCGATGTTATCAGACCTACGGTGGAAAATCAAACTCCGGTATCTGCGTATGGCATGCCACAAAGAGCAATATACGAACCAAATAATATTCAACAAGGAAAAATGTACGGACATTTTGCTTTACCAAATAATATGCAACAGGGGCAAATGTACGGACATTTTGCTTTACCAAATAATATGCAACAGGGGCAAATGTATGGACATTTTGCTTTACCATATAATATGCAGCAGGGTTTAATCTACGGGCAATCTGGCCCTGCTATAAAGCAGCAGACTAATCCTCAATTGCAGCAAACATTACAGCAGTTGCAACAACAAATGAACGCTGTTCAGAATCAAATGAGCAATATCGCAACAACTGTTCCTTTTGCTCCAATGGCTTTAGCTCAACAACAAGGTAATACAGTACCTCCACCTGGTGTGGCAGGTCCTGCTTTTATACAATCAGCTCCACAGGTTGCATCTTCACAACCCCAATCTGTTCAACCTCAAAGTGCTTTGATGTCACCGTCAATACCAAGTCCGGCTGAGTCAAAAATTAGTCCTCTGGTACCACCTGCGCCAACACCTACTCAAAGTGCTTTGATGTCACCATCAATACCAGGTCCGGCTGAGTCAAAAATTAGTCCTCTGGTACCACCTGTACCTGCACCGACACCTATAGTGCAGCAATCGACACTTACGCCGCCGTCAGGTCCAAATGTGATTGGTCCTCAGACTGGACAAGTGATGCCTCAGATTGCTCCGGATCCACAGTCTGATACTAGTAAAACTCAACCGGTTTCAGTTCCTGGTGTTGATCCTGCTACATCGCCATCAGAAGCATCTCAGGATGCCCAATCAACCATAATATCTCCAGGACAGCAAGCAACTCAACAAGTAGATGAAACTTCAAAAGCAGATGAAACCTTGAATGTTGATCAAATAGTTAATTTATTAACATCTCAGGATGCTGATGAAAAAACTGTTGGCATCCAAAAAATTGCGGAATTGGGTCAGATTAAATCTAAAGAATCAGAAGCATTATTAAATGAAAAAGTATTTAAATCTTTACATGACATTGTAACTAAGGACACAAACCCAAAACCAAACGAAACGCCTGAGCAAAAAGAAGCAAGAGAAAAAGATCATGTTAACAAAATGATTGGTATGTGGACATTGGCAATCTTACAGAAAAACTTTAGAGAATCAATGAATGAAGAAGCTCAAAAACAGGGTATTCAAGATCTTTCACTAAATGAACTTCCGGAAATAGTACCAATTATTAATAATGTAAAAAATGATGCGGATCCAACCATTAGGGCTGCAGCTATAAGCTCACTTAGGTTTCTTGGAACACGAAAAGACCACGATGCCTTATCTACTATATTTGAAATAGCACTTAAGCAAGATGTGGATCCCGGAGTTAAAATAACTGCTATTGATGCATTAATGACAATTGCTCAACCTCAAGATGTTCAAAAATACGCAATATTATTTAACTCTGAGATGGCGAATGCCGACTCTTCTATAAAAGCTGCAAAAAATCCAAATGAGCAGCAGGCATTTGTTGCATTAAAAGAGACTGCACAGAAGGCTTTAAATGTTCTTAATGAAAACACTCCTCAGCCACAACAAAGTCAAAGTCCAGTTGTGCAAAACTTAAATGATAAAAATGCGATGAGCCAAGCTAGTCCAGAACAAGGACAGCAAGACTGGAGTATTCCGGCTTATAGACCTCAACAAGCACAAGTTGCTCAGTAAGAGCTATAAAGCTTGAAAAAGCGCAAAATAAATATATAAAATTAAACCAAAAAATGATATAAAGATATAACTTCCCCCCCCCCAAAAAAGCAACTAACCACCTGCAAAGGTGGTTTTTTTCTTCCCTTTTTTATAAATTTAAAAAAAAAAATTACTTTTTTTATAGAATATATACATTTACAGGTTTATACTATAAAATAAGGTAGAAAGAAAAAGAAATGAAATAGTTGAGCAATTTTAAAAAAGGTTTTTTATTTATGCCTGAAAACATTCATGAAAAAGTGGTTAATATATTCTCAAAGCATAAAAAGCATACGTGTAAACATTGTAATATGTGTGATGAAAAGATTGTCCGCAACGAAGACGGTTATTATTACGTTTGTATAAATAAAGATGAAAATGGCCATTACTTTGATGAACAAAAAATAAAGGAAAGACTGGAAAAAATATATTATATTGTCAAAGTTATGGTTGTACAGGATGGTATTCCTAATATTTATAACTATAAAGTTCCGGCAAAGAATTTGCTAGAATTTTTGCAGCCGTATTCTAATAACGCAAAAAAGGGTGAAGTTATAGAAGTTGGAAGGTATAATCCTGACAAGCCGGCTTAAAAAAGTAAAGTGAGGAGAAAAATTTTTAAAAATGGTTTTAGAGAGCTCACAAGAAGAGCAATCTTATTTGAAAGTGTTTGGATTAGATACGCTTGAAAAAATATTACTAGACGTAAAAAAACCGTCAAGGTATATAGGCAACGAGCAAGGATGTTCACAAAAACGGTGGGAGTCTTCAAAAATAAGACTGGCTTTTGCTTTTCCTGATTTATATGAAGTGGGTATTTCAAATTTAGGGCTGCGAGTTTTATATAACATTGTCAATAATATTATGGGCAATGATTTTTATGCGGATAGGGTTTATGCTCCGGACAAAGACTTTAAAGAAAAATTAGAAGAGAATAACCTTTCTCTGTATGGATTGGAGTCTTTTAAGCCGCTTAATGAATTTGATTTTGTTGCTTTTTCTTTGCAGTATGAATTGAGCTATCCAACTGTTCTGGCAATGTTAAACATGGCTGATGTGCCGATTATAAATAAGCATAGAAATGAATCTCATCCTATAATAATTGCAGGTGGGCCTTGTTGTTACAATCCTGAACCTATGGCAGATTTTATTGATTTGTTTACTATTGGTGACGGCGAAGAGATTAACATGGAATTGCTTGAAAAATATAAAAAATTAAAAAACAAAAATTTATCCCGTGAAAAAATTTTATTTAATTTAGCACAACTTGAAGGTGTTTATGTACCTGCTTTTTATGAAATGAAAGAAGATTTTTCCAGGCCTGTACCAATAAAAGACGGGATAAAAGATAAAATTAAAAAAAGAATTGTTTCTGGGCTTAAAATAAAAAATTGTCCTGAAAATCACCCTGTACCGTACACTCAAGGAGTTCATGACAGGGCAGTGATTGAAGTTAGACGAGGTTGTGGCAGAATGTGCAGGTTTTGCCAGCCGGGGCATGTTAATTTACCTGTAAGGGAGCAGGATTCAACTGAAGTAGTTAACCTTGCTGAAAAACTTTTGAGAAACACAGGTTATGATGAGTATTCTTTATTGTCTTTATCTTCCAGTGATTATAATGGTATAGAGCCTCTTGTGTGTGCTTTGAGTAATAAATTTGACAGTAAAGGGATATCGATTTCTTTACCTAGCCAGAGGGCAGATAATTTTAGTTTAAATCTTGCTGAAATGGTACAGTCTGTAAGAAAAAGTACATTGACATTTGCACCTGAAGCAGGTAGCCAGAGAATGCGCAATATTATTAATAAAAATTTGACTGAAGAACAAATTTTAGATGCGGTTATGGCTGTATATCAAGCTGGCTGGAAGAATGTTAAATTATATTTTATGATAGGTTTGCCGTTTGAAACTTATGAGGATTTAGATGGTATTTTATTTTTATTAAAAAATATAAAAGATAAAAGTAAAGAAATAAGAAAAGAAAAAAACTTGCCTGGTCATCTTGATGTAACCTGTACTGTTTCGATATTTGTTCCGAAGTCCTTTACTCCGTTTCAGTGGTGGGCTCAAGATTCTAAAGAAAGTATTTCGGAAAAAATATCGTATTTAAAATCTAAAATAAAATATATAAAAGGGGTGAAGCTTAAGTTTCATGCACCGTCGCATAGTCAGCTGGAAGCTGTGCTTGCCAAGGGGGACAGAAATTTATGTAAAATCATTGAAAAAGTTTATAACAATGGTGCTTATCTTGATCCTTGGGATGAGTACTTTAATATTTATTTGTGGCAAAATGCATTTGATGAAGCCGGTATAAATATTGAAGAGTATTCTTGCAGGATACTCTCACAGGATGATTTGTTGCCATGGGATATTATTGATACGGGAATTGATAAAAATTGGCTAAAGACAAGTTATCAGGCTTCTGAAAAAGAAAGCCTGATAACTTGTTGTGAAGATAGTTGCAGCAATTGTGGAATATGTAAAAATATGGATGCAAAAAAAATTATTAATAAAGGTATTCCACAAATTGAGAATTGTGATAAAATAAATATCAGAAAGGTATATGAAAAAGTTTTTCGATACCGTTTAAAATTACAAAAAATAGGTTTTTTGCGTTATATATCTCATCTTGATTGGCAAAAACTTTTGTATAAAGCATTTAAAAAAAGCGGTATTAGTTTAAACTTTACAAAGGGTTTTAACCCTTTACCTAAAATATCTATCGGTTTAGCACTGGTTTTATTTTTGGAAAGTGAAACGGAATTTGCAGATATTGAACTGATAGAAGAACTTCAAGAAGAGGAGTTGTTAGAAAGATTAAATCAAAATTTGCCCGAGGAGTCTAAAATACTTAAAGTAGAGAAAATATGCGGTTCGCAACCCGTGGTTGATAAAATTGCAAAATGGGCAAAGTATACAGCTCAACCTATAGAAGATATGCCAGATAATGCGCAGTCTGTAAACGAAAAAATTGATAGCTTTTTAAAGGCAGAAAATTTATTTATTGAAAAAATCAACTTTAAAAAGAAAACAAAAAAAATTATTGATATTAAACCAGGTGTTCAAGATATTAAGTTGAACAAAGACAAACTGGAATTTGTCCTTAGGGTAGGACAAGCAGAAAAAAGTGATGATATTAATATTCCTATTATTAAACCAAATGAGTTTCTTGAGGTATTCATGCCGGGTGTAAAGTGGCGAATAAGACGAGTAAAATTAATGGATAGGAATTTAAAAGAATTAAAATAAAGGTTTATTACGAGGAAAAAATTTTTTATGAGTAAATCTATAGTAATCTCGGAACGCGACAATATTGCAGCAGTAGTAGAGGGCGGAAAAGCCGTAGAGTTTATTATAAATCGTGGTGATATGTTACTGGGTGATGTGTATCTTGCTTCAGTAGAAAATGTATTGCCTAGTATTGATGCTGCTTTTGTTAACTTAGGCGGAGATAAAATGGGATTTTTGCATTCGTCTGATATTTCAGGTAAAGGCGCACTAACCGAGAGATTAAAACCTAAGCAACAATTATTGGTACAAATTATTAAAGAACCTACAGGGCATAAAGGTCCTAGAGTTACTACAGCAATTAGCCTTCCCGGAAGATTTTTAGTGTTTATGCCAGATGAAAAAGGTGTAAGTGTAAGTCGTAAAATTGCATCAGCCAAAGAAAGAGGACGTTTAAAGTCTATTGTGAATCTGCTAAAACCCAAAGGCGTTGGCGTTATTATCAGAACAGAGGCTGAAGGTCAAAAAGAATCAGAGATTCAGGAAGATTTGGAGCTGCTGATAGAAAGATGGAATAACATTGTTACTGCTGCTGATACAGTTTCTCCTCCTAATCTTTTGTATAGAGATCAAGATTTGTTATATAAAGTTATAAGAGAAGCTTGTACGGAAGGAATAAGTGATATTGTTGTAGATACTCAGTTTGCACTAAATAGAACCAATCAATTATTGCAAAATTGGAATATGGGAACCGGTATAACTGTTTCTGTCCATAAAGGTACTGAATCAATACTTGTTGCTAAAGGTATAGATAAAGAAATTAGGTCGGCCCTGCAAACAAAGGTGAATTTACCCAGTGGAGGCTATTTGTATATTCAAACAACTGAGGCATTGACTGTTATTGATGTTAATAGCGGAAAGTTTACAAGTTCTGCAACTCAAAATGAAACAATTAGGCAAACAAATTTAGAGTCAATTGAAGAAATTGCGCGTCAGTTAAGATTGAGAAATATTGGCGGTATGATCATTATTGATTTGATTGATATGGAAAATCGTGTAGATCAACTTGCTATTCTTGAAGAGCTGGAAATGGCCATGGATAAAGATAAGGCTAAGCCTCAAGTCGGTCAGTTATCAGATTTGGGTCTGGTTGAATTGACAAGGCATCGTCAAGGACAAAGTCTTGCTGAAGTATTTACGAAAAAATGTCCGGCATGTTTGGGTAGTGGTTTTGTAATAGAAGAATTTAATTTCTCTCCGCCGCCACAGGAACATGATTATAGAATAAGAGCTTCTAAGATTAAAAATGCCCAAAAAATTGCTCGTTTAAAATCTTCTACAGCCCAACAACAGGTACAACCTCTTGAGCCTAAACCTGAACCAAAACCGGAAAAACCCGCAAGACAGATAAAAACTTCACCTTCTATAATTAAAGAAGCTGTACAAAAAAAGAAAGAAGAAGATGTAGTTGGCATAGAATTAAAAAATCTAGATCAAAAATCATTAAAAGAGTACTTTAAACAAAAAGGATTTGTTCCAAAATATTCTGATATGGTTAGGTTCTCAGCTTTGCCTCCGCATGTTGCAAGAGAATTAATGACTGATGATTATATAATGGATGTTTTTTCTATACTCCAGGAAATTGAATCATACGAACAAATAGCTTTTGCAGAGCAAGAGGCTTTGCCGTCCGTAAAACCAAAAGCATCTAAAGAGGCCGTAGAAAGTCAGTCTGTAGAGCAGCCATCTGCTACGGTAGAACCGGAAGAGAAAGAGGAGACTGTAGTTGAACAATCTGCTGAAGAGAAGGATGAATCTGCCGAAAAGCCTGATGAAAAATCAAAAGAAAAAACTAAAGAAGAAGCTAAAAAACCGGCTGTTAAAAAGTCTAAGTCTACTGCATCAAAATCAACTTCTGCGGCAAAGAGAAAAACAACTACAGTTAAAAAGACTACACCCAGAAGAACTACGGCTAAAAAGACTACACCTGTAAGGAAGAAAACAACAAAAGAAAGTGATGAATAAGTAGAAGTATTTTTATTAATTCCTTTTTATTCTATAATAATTGGGCAATAAGCTGATGGAGAAGTATTTAAATGCTTGATTATGGAAATAAATTTTATAGGAGCTTGTTAAAAAAAGCTAATATTCATCAAGCTTTTTATAATTTATTTTTATATTTATTTATATTTATTACAATTTTTTCTTTCAATACAACGGTTATACCGCAGTATGCTTATGCTGATGCTCAAGTTCAAAAAAATTATAAAAGTATTGATGATATTAATGTTGAATCTGATGATAATTATAAAACTTTTAGGCTGGATGAAGAGGGAGATGTCTTACCACAGGTTTATGAGCAGGAGGGTCCGGAGGGTTCTTTTTTAGAGTCAATGCTGTTTAAAATATTGCTTTTTGTTCTTGGTGGTGTAATTTTATTATTATTGACTTTAGGCGTTTTATATAAAATTGTTACAAGAAAAGGAGTTCAGCCACAAGAGCAAGCCCACCCTTCTGAAATGAGTGAGGAAGATGAGTTCTTAAACAGAGAACCTGAAACTCTAAGTGAAGCGGTATCCGCTTACATTAGACATAAACAGGGGAGATAGAGCACTATCTATTTTAATTTATTTTCAACTTCTACATGATTATTATTTTTTTGATATATTGGTGTCTCTACTGGCTTTAAGTCTGCCGGATCATACGGTATCATGAAAGAAGTATTATTTTCAAAAAAATCGGGGTACATTTTTTTCGAATCTGAAAGTTCTACCTCACTTGCAGGCGGAGGCTTCTCTACGGGAAGCTTCTCTGCTGGAGGCTTCTTGTCTGTAGGTATTAGTAATTTTTGATGAGTATTAAAATAAGTATTATTTATTTTGAACATTCAACCAATTCCTCTATATTTTTTATTAATTGATTTTAATAAAAAATATATGTTTAAACAAGCATTAAATACTTAATTTTAAATATTTTGTAATATTTTTTTAATACACTCTCTATTTATTAATACAATATTGACTTAAATATTTGTTAAAAATTTTATGCTAAAAGTTTTTCTATTTTGTCTTGAGTTGGGGGGCCAACTTGCTCTAATAATACCTTAACAACATTTGGCATTTGACAAACAAATGAGTAATTCCCTTGAGCAATAGAGCATTCTGCACAGTTAAAATTACTTTTATAACATCTAATAGCTTGATCTGTCCAATTTTTTGTAATTGAACTTGATATTTCCCCCTCTATTTTTTGTGGAATTGTATGCACATTTTTTCCATCATTGCTTTCTAACATTTTAGCCATCCATATTATTTATAACCTAATATAGTCATACTACTCATCTATTTTTGATGATGGTTATCACCTTACTCGATAAACCACTACTCTATTTATACTGGTTTTCAATTAAATTTCAGATTTTTCTTTGGAATGAGCTTATAAAAAATAAAATTGACCATTTCATTTTTTTAACGCTCCCGCTTTGCATTTCAGTTATTAGTTTTTACACGATATTTGAAAAATCTGAAAAGTATTTTTGAGTTAGTATAAAATTATTCTTTTCCGAGTTAGTATAACATAATAATAGGGGATATTTTCCAAATAGGAATCCTTTAAATGAAGTAAAAATAATATTTACAGCGTTTTTTATTATTTAAACATGTATTATATATATTATCATAATAATTTTGTATTTGTTATAGATTAATTTTACTAATTTTTTGCGATGACTATCTTTTTTGTTTTTTATATAAGTTTTGTTAAAAAGTATAGATTTGGTATATAATAAAGGGCAATAAATATATACTAGATGTTTTTATATAGATAAGTTATATATATATTAAGTAAATAGACAGGTGATTTACACTAACTCAGAAATATTTTTAGACTGGTGAAGAAAGGATAAATATAATGGCAGTTAATAATTTTAATGATCCTTTTTCCAATAACTTAAATGTTAACTTTAATTCTGCGGTACAAAAATTTAGTTTTGGCCCCAGTACCTCTGAGAGTGTATTTACTACTAATAACGTTTATAATCAATCACCTGTAAATAATACATCTAATGTAGTTAATAATGCAAGTAATGCCGGCAATGCTAATAATGAACCCGGCATTATAAATAGTCCAAACTCCGAAAATACTGCTAATAATAGAAATGTTGCCAGTAATCCGAACACCGAAAATATTATTATTAATGGAAATGTTACCGGTAATATAAACACCGGAGATACTGTTGTTAATGGAAATAATACTAATAATATAAATACTGCAAATACCGCCAATACTACTAATAATATTAATAACACCGGCAATGTGAATACTAATACTACTAATACTACTGCTGGTAATATTAGTATAGCTAATGGAAATAATGCTAATAGCGTTAATAATGTTAATATAGGTAATGGAAATACAAATAATGTTAACATTGGTCAAGGAAACTCAATTAATAATGCAAGTCCGTCAGTTGCAAATCAGCAACCGATGCTTTATGCACCACCTGTTGCGCGTGTTGCACCATATCCCGTGCAAGGACGTTATGTGCCGGTAGTCCAATCTCAGGCTCCTCCTATAGTAAATTATCAATCAAATAATTTTTTAGTAGGACAAATACACCAATTATTAAATATACTAAATGGCTTGAGAAGACCTCCGATACAGCAACCTGTTCAACAGGTAACCCGGCAGGTTCGTCCGGTTGCACCACCGGTACCTACTTCTCCGGCTTTAGTAAATCGTTTTCAAAATATGTTCAATCAAATGAGGCAGGAGATTTATAATGGCCTGGTGAAAGAAACTTATACTCAACTAAATCAACATATTGAGCAAGAGATTTATCATAAAGCGAAAGCTGCTGCTGTTAATGATTTTAAAGGTTTAGTCAATAATGTAAGTACTGCTGTTAAATCAATAAAAACACCACCAAAGCGTCAATCTCTTCCACCGCCGCCACCTCCTAAAACCAAACCAAAACCTATAGTTCAGGTAAATATAGGTAAAGACGGAAGAGGTGAATGGGGTGATCCACATTATGATATTGTAGCTAAGAACGGTAAGAGGATAAAATTCGACCATAAAGGTAAAGATTATCATACTTATAATATCTTTAGCGGTGATAATTTACAGATAGATGGAAAGTATGTTCCTTATAAAGATCCAAAAAATCCTCAGGTTGTTGGTAAAATAAATGTAAAAGCCGGAAAGGATAATTTGGAGTTTACCAAATCAGGAGAAATGCATCTTAACGGTAAAATTCTTAAATATGGTGCACATACATTACAAGATGGTACTATAATTCATTCCTACAAGAATAAAATGTATATAATAACACCTGATACTAATTCAAAAGTTCATGTCAGGGCTGAAAGCAGTGGTATAACTATTGATCCGGAAGGTGATTTTTATAACCTGGATGGAATCATAGGCAAAACAGTTAATGAGTGCAGAGCATTAAGCAAAGAAGAATGTGAAGCATTCGACGTTACGCATATAAGAAAAATTAATTAATAATACTCATGATATACTCACATCAAAATAATATTCAATTTTTATGCCTCTATTATAGAGGTCTTTTTATTTATACTAAACTCATTCAAAAGAAAAATCCTTAAATAATTAAGTGCGTAATCGCAAGCTAATGTTTTTATTTTAAATCTGGGTAGTTTACTGTTTAGCTGTACCTTATGAACATTTAATTTTTTATTATCACATATTCCTATATAGACAAGTCCTACAGGTTTTTCAGGGGTGCCTCCCGTTGGTCCTGCTATACCGGTTATGCCAAGTCCTATATCACAGCCTGATAATTTTTGTATACCTTTTGCCATTTCTTTTGCGGTATCTTGGCTAACTGCACCATGGGCTATTAGAGTTTGTTCGCTTACATTTATCATATTTATTTTGGCTTCATTTGAGTATGTAACCAGGTTAAGCTTTATATATTTAGAACTGCCGGATACATCCGTTAACTTAGAACTTATAAGTCCTCCAGTGCAGGATTCGGCTATAGATACAGTTAAATTATTCTTTTTTAAAAGTACGCTAATTACAGATTCAAGAGTATCATTGTCATAGCCGTAAAAATATCGGCCTGTTCTTTTTAAGATTTCTTTTTCGGTATTTTTTAATAAGGATTCAGCTTTTTCTTTAGATTCGTCCTGGGCATTTATACGTATGCGGATTGTACCGTTATCAACATAAGGAGCGACTTGCGGGTTATCTTCCTCCATTAAGTCTTTAATTTTTTCGCCTATTTTAGCTTCTGGTATGCCAAAATGTTTGAGATTTTTTATTTTAATATTTTTAGAAGATATATTTTTTAAATAATCTTTTGCGCTTTGAATCCACATTTCTGTCATTTCATAGGGAACACCCGGAAATGCTAAAATAAACTTATTTTGTTTAAACTTCCATATTATTCCAGGAGCTGTTCCTACCGGATTTTTTAATATAGTTGCGCCTTGCGGTATAAGTGCCTGCTTTTTATTAGAAATCGGCATTTGAATATTGCGAGCTTGAAAAAATTTTTCTATATTATTTAATGCATCATTATTAATCGTTAAATCAACATCAAAAGCACTTGCAACTGCTTGCATTGTTATATCATCGTCTGTTGGACCAAGCCCGCCTGTTAAAATAATTATATTTGATGTTTTGCTTGCTTTATTTATTGCGTATTTTATATCATTTATTTTATCTTTGACTATAGTATGCTTTTGTGAGTTTATACCCAGCGAAAGAAGTTCTTTGGCTAAAAATTGCGCATTTGTGTTTAGGACTTCGCCCAGCACTAGTTCATCACCTACGCAAATAATTTCAGCAATCATATTTCACCTCGGTTAAGTTTTAATGTGTAGGTATATCCAGATTTTCTGTTGTTATTAATTCAAAGGTATCTCCAGGGTGAATTTTTACGTTTGGCCCTTTTTTAAATAAAGCCATAACAGATTTGGTTACAAAGGTCCCCCCCCCGATAAAAATACCTCCGACCGCTGCTGCAGGAGCAGTTACAACAACAGGAAATCCATTTCCTATCGATTTGCCGTATTCAACACCTGCACCGGTAATTGTATGAAAAACCTGAGAGCTATGATCCATATTTTTTTCCAGTTGATTAAAATACCCGCCGCCAGCATGTATCACACCTTCGTTTGTTAAACCGTTAATCCCTGTAAGACGAGCTTTTAACGGTACTTGCTTTCCAACCGGTGTAACAATGTGCTCAAGCGAAATAGTCATTTGTGCACCAATGCAAAACAGTGCGTTTTTTTTAATATTTTCAACTTTTCCTCTAATAATTGAACCTGCCGGTAAAATTAATTCATCATTCACGATTATGTCTTCCATTATTGTGCAAATAAAAGAATCTCCCAAACCGGAATTTTGTGAGTTAATAGGATTTTCCATTCTTAATTTTATTTTGGTACCTATTGGTATCCTTTGGGATTGTATATTTGCTTTAATAAGGCTTTGGGAAGACAGGTCTTGTATATTTTGACCTATTGCCGTGCCGTTATTTAAATTTATAAGCAGTAAAGCTGATAAACTTGCTACCAAGAATTTTTTCATAGAGCCTCTCCTCCAAACATTATAGACCTACCAGTATTTTATCTGTTATTTATGATTTTTTCAAAATATTGTATATTTTGGGATTATTTTTAATATTGCTTAATAATTTTAACATGAAAAAGCAAATATTTGCTTTTATTTGTTTTTATATATATAACAGAGTTGAAAACCTTACCCAAGTGAGATGGTTATTATAGTAAATTGTATAAGCAAATGGTATTAGTATTAAAAGGAATATCAATCTTAACTAAGTAGTAAATAAAAATTTTTTAAACTACTATACTCTTTCAAAAATACTTTTCAGATTCTTTAATCAGGTAAAAGCTAATAAAATAAACTATTCTCTGAAAAGAGTAATCTGAAATTTAATTGAGTACCAGTAGTAAAGCTTATAAAAATAAGTCAGTTTACAGTAATAAATTAAACATTATCTTTACTGCCCGTGTCAAAGATAATGAGGATAATTCGGAATTTTTGCTGAAATTATTTTGGTTTAATTTATTATGACAAATAAGACAAGTGTGTATTACTTTACCTATGGGAGATTTTAACAATGGGATTAGCAGTGGCAAAATCAAGTCAAATGTTCTATCTGGGAAATAAAACTGATCTGCAGTTTGAGCTTCAAAAGATTTCAGCTGAAAGAAAACAATTGGCATCTATAATGCAAAGTGCGAGTGCTAACGGGGGATCACCTCCTGCTCAATTACAAGCGCAAGATAGACAGTTAGAACAAAAGCAAAAAAATATAGAAACTCAACAAAAAGCAGCAACAACTCTTCAAGAAACAATGAAAGAGCTGGTTAAGAAAGAAGTAGACTTAGCCTTTAAAGGTCTTTTTAGTTAATACTAACTTAAAGATATGAAGAGTGGTAGTATAAGTTAAAAGCAAAAGTATAAATTAAAAAAATATTTGGATGCATACTTGATTGTTATAAGGCTACAGAAGCCTTACATATAAACACTAATAAATTGCAATATGTGTATAAATTTAAATTAGGTTATAGTAGATATAATTAGAATATAAAAAGCTCAGAGCTCCATTATTGGCTTTATCTGTATCCCTAAAAAGAGTTAACAAGACAAGGAGTTTTACGTTAAATATATTTAATTTTAAAGTGGTATATTGTTGTTGTATATCATTATAGATAATTAATATATGGAAGATACTTTCTTCTATATATTTTTTTGCCTGTAATTTTTAATTGGACAGGTTTTAGTTAATATAACTTAATAAAAATAGCAATAAAACGCAATTATTTATTTTATATATTTTTTATATATATAACAGAGTTTTAAATCCTACCCGACATATAAAACGGTAATAGTGGATAACGTATAAGTTACAGGCATTTATTTTAAAAAGGAGCGTTAAACCTAACTAAAACTTCTATACTACTCATTAATTTAATTCTACTCTTTTGTTAAAATAAGCTTTAAAAAAAATTTAAAACCTACAGTTTCAATTTTTTAGGCTTATATATATCATTTTAGAGTATGTTTTATATTTATTATTAAATTTAACAACATGAAAAGCATGTTGGAGCCGGTATAGATTCTAATTGAGAGAAAAGCTTTTTTGTTTATTTACATACTAAACAAGATAGTTTTAAATTTTTAATAAACCAGTATTTATCATTATATGTTTTTTAAAACAATATAGTGAGACTGTTTGTTATAATTTTATTTTAATAAATAAAATTATATGCGTTTATTACTTTATCTAATCTAAGGGAGTTCAACAAATGGGATTAGTTGCTAGTCAAGCTCGTTTGATGATGCTTGTTGCAAGGCAATCAGACCTCGAATATGCGATTCAAATGATTAGCCAAAGAAGAACTGCTTTGGCGTTTAGAGCTCAAGAGGCGGCTAACAATTATCCGCAACTCGCTAATCAGTTGAGAGTTCTGGACAGAGAGCTGGAAATACAACAAAAGAACTTAGAGACACAACATAAAATTGTGCAGACTGAATATGACGGCATCAAAAAAGTTATTGATAAAAACATCGAGAGGTCATTTAAAACCTTTGCTTAAGTTATAATCTTATTTAAATTATTTGGATTGGGGAATAAAATCTTAAATTACAATCCATTCTGACATTAGTATTGTTATTAAAAAATGTTAAGAATAATGATTTTAATTTAGCAATTTAAAGAACTTAAATGTTTTTATAATAATAGAGGTGATAAGGTATATCAAGGACAAATTAAAAAGGTAAAATAAAGGTAAATTAAAAGTTTTATTAAAAAATTTGATATTATATTTTAATTTTTATAAAAATATAGTGTTGAATAAAGATATTATTGGCAACTGTAATGAATGTTTTATCTTAAATCGTATATAATATGTGAGTATCAAAGTTATGATATAATAAGAGTCTGTCCGGTTAAAAAAATAAAAGCTGGTTATATCAATAATAAAGGCTCATTTACGGACTGCGACGTTAAAGCTGAAGCGGTTTGCCTGGCAAGGCGATGCAAGCTTTAACAAGACAGCTTCTAAACGTTTTATTATAAGCGGTATAGTGAACGTATGTATCACTTGAATAAATTTGTTGCTCATAAATTTCGACATATAAGGTAATATAAGGTTATAAAGGGGGACAACTATGGGATTAGTTGCTAGTCAAGCTCGTTTGATGATGTTGCTTGCTAGAAGAACAGACTTAGAATTTACGATTCAAATGATTAGTCAAAGAAGAACTGCTTTAGCTTTTCAAGCTACTGCAGCAGCAAGGTGTTATCCTCAATTAGCTGATCAGCTAAGGATTATGGATAGAGATCTCGAAATACAGCAAAAGAATTTGGAAACCCAACATAAAATTGTAACCACAGAATATGACGGTATTAAAAAATTAGTAGATAAAAATATTGAATTATCATTTAAAGTATTCGGTTAATAAATAACTAAAAAATATAGCTAAAGCTAAAGAGATATATTAAGGTAAATTAAGGTAGATATTTAAAAGGTATTAAATTTAAAATATTATACAAATTCCAAATTAAATTTCAGGTTTCTCTTTGGAATGAGCTTATAAAAAATAAAATTGACCATTTCATTTTTTAACGCTCCCGCTTCGCAATTCAGACGAATAGCTTATTTTATTAGTTTTTATCTGATTAAAGAATCTGAAAAGTATTTTTGAGTTAGTATATATATTAATTATTTTACTTGCATAATTTTGTAGGATAATAACAAATTAACGAGTGAACAGTCTTTTGATTTACTCATTTAATTCTATTTAGGTAAAAAGGAAGTCCTCTTTTAAACAACCAAGATTTAAGCATTGACTAAGTGCTTAAGTAATTATACTTACTTATATTCAATTAAACTTCAGATTACTCTTTGCAATGAGCTTAGTAAAAAGTAAAATTGACCATTTCACCTTCACTTTTTAATGATCCTGCTTTGCAATTCAGAAAATAGCTTATTTCATTAGCTTTTATCTGGTTAAAGAGTCTGAAAAATTGCTTAAGTGATAACCTATTGAGATAAAAAATATTAATCTTTTATTTTAGAAAAAAATATTTTTTAAATTTATGAATAGAAATTCAGGCAATTTTTGAGAGCCTGAATTGTTTAATATAATAAGAGACGTAAATTAAAAAAACAACAAAAATATTGTAAATTTGTGTCGAATAATACCAGTAATATATGAGAGTAATTTTTCCAGATAAAACGAGAGAACATCGGAGGATTTAATATCATGTAGCTGTCAGATGAGTGCGATATTATACAGGTTCCAAATTAAATTTCAGATTTCTCTTTGGAATGAGCTTATAAAAAGTAAAATTGACCATTTCACTTTTTAACGCTCCCGCTTCACAATTCAGAGAA
>JANQHM010000062.1 GCA_028282645.1 Candidatus Gastranaerophilales bacterium | reverse complement strand
TGAAAAAGATAATATTATTAAAGACGAATATAATTGTGCAAATGATAATATAATAGACATAACTATTGATAGAAATTATAGTAAAAAAGAGGAACTAAATAAGAAAAAGCCTCATTATTAGCGGATTTTGGCGTAAAAATCAAAAAAAATTACTACAACGGTAACTTTTTGCCCGGCAAAAGGAGCTTTATCGTTGTCTTTTTTTGCATAATATTTAAATAATTAATATATTCTTTTATAGTTCCAATAGCTTCTATAAACTTTTTTTACATAATTTCTTGTTTGATCATAGGGTATATACTCAATAAACTCATCTAAATCTTTTGCAGGATACTTATTTAGCCACCTTTCAACCGCAGCAGGCCCACAGTTGTAGCCGGCAACACCCAAAACCGTTCTATTATTCAATATTCGCTTAGAATAACTTAAATAAGCAGTACCTAATTTAATATTTATTTCCGGGTTAAACAAATGCACACTTCTTACAGAGCCAAAACCTTTCCATCTGGCAATATCTCTGGCTGTCCCCGGCAATAATTGCATAAGTCCTCTTGCATTGGAAGTACTAACAGCAAACGGGTTAAAGTGACTTTCTTCTTTTAGCAGTGATATTACGATTAAAGGATCGAGATTATTGACTTTTGCGTAATGATTAATTTTTTGGCCATAGTGAATAGGATAAGCAAGCTTCCACCTGGAATCCTTTTCATCAGGCCTTGGCACAATTTTTTTAAGTGCATTTCTTGCTATAACAATGGATTTTGATAATTGTCCAAGGTAATACCTGGTCCAGCTTTCTATAAACGGATCTTTATCAGTATATTTAAGTAAAATATTATAATCT
Organism: Candidatus Gastranaerophilales bacterium; assembly: GCA_028282645.1. Lineage (GTDB taxonomy): Bacteria > Cyanobacteriota > Vampirovibrionia > Gastranaerophilales > JANQFW01 > JANQFW01. Next base: position 3,428 of record JANQHM010000062.1, on the reverse strand, counting down.
TTTAACACAAAAAACTCTGCAGCCTTTTGTCCGTACATAGTTAACACCTTATCATAATTATAAGGAATAACCATATCTTTGTCAGCGGCTTTTAAAGAGTTATCCACGTTTGTTTTCCACCCGGGATCTTTGCCGTTTTTAATAAATCGTACTCGGCCATAAGCCCTAAATGCATAGTAACTATCAGAATAATTATCTAAAAGTTTATCATAATAAATTAAAGCCTTATTTAAATTCTTTTTTTTCTCATAAATTTTAGCAATCCAGTAAATAACTTTTGGTGTAGCTTTTGTATTTTCGTACTTTATCAGATGTTGGTTTGCTAATTTTAAAGCTTCATCGTATTTTTTATTAGTATAATTATACCAAATAACTTTCCATAGAGATTCTGACGCATAAAGACTATTAGGATATTTTTTAACCAGGGAGTTATATATTTGATATTTTTTTTGTTTGTCGCATAGTGCTCTAGCTTTGTTATACAGTGGAAAATCTTTATATTTTTTTGAGTATTCAACAACCTTTGACCAGGAATATGCTTTTTTATAGCTGCTCATCTTAACATAGGCTTGCATTGCATCGTACATTCTAAAGCGTGATTGATTTTCATATTTTTTTATACCTTCACCATAATAATATAAAGCTTTTGATTTATCTTTCTTCTTTTGATAGATTCTGCCTAAGTAAAACCAGGTGTCTTTTGTAGGTAGGGTTTTAAAATATTTAATAGCATTGTTGTAATCCTTGATGGAATAATAAGCAATAGCTATTACCAGCATTTGTTTATCATCATAGCCTTTGCCCAGAGTGTTTAATCCTCTTATTGAATCAGCGGAAAATCGGCCATCGGGTACGGATGCAATATATTTCATCCAGTATTCAAAAGCTTTTTCTTTGTTGTTTTTTTCTTTATAAATTTCACCGAGGTAATAGTAGCTACCTTTGGCAAAATTGGTATTGGGGTATAGCTCAATTGTTTTTAAAAATTGATTTTTGGCATTTTCCTTTTGTCCGTACCTAAGATAGGCTTGCCCCAGGTTATAACTTGTTTCGCTGGCTATTTTAGAATCAGGGTATTTTTTTAAAATTATTTTTAATTTTTTTATTGCAGTTTGCTCATCTTCGATGGCACTTGCGCATTTTGCCTGCTGAAAAAGTACCAAATCGTAGGCTATATAATTTTTCGATATATTTTTATATTTATAATATGCTGATATATATTCATTATTATCCTGATCATATTTTGCTTCTCTATATATTTCTCTGGATACGTCTATGGGTTGTGAAAACTGTTTAAATATCCCCCCAAAGAAAGCACAATATGAAAATATCCCTGTTACTATTAATGGTACTATTATTGAAAAAATTCTCATAATTTCCCTCAGACCAAGTCTCATAAGAATCCGCTCGGGTGATGGTAATCACCTTTTCAAATTGTATTGTATCCTAATCTCAAAAATTTTTAAAGTTACAAGTTGGTTAAAAAAAGATTTTGAACAATTATTCCGATACAAAATTAAAATTAAGATTACTCTTTTCAGCAAATATATTTCTCTACTTATTAATATTTACTCTATCAGATTTTTCAATAACTATAGGAGAGTTATCCTTTAAATATTGTATTATGAGATCTTGAACCTGGCTTTTAGTTTTTTTAATAACTTTGGCGTGTTTTAATTGAGAATAGCCATCTCCGCCAAAGTGCATAAAATTATTAAAGGCAACTTTATAGTATGCATCACTTTTTAATTCTTTACCGTTGACTTTTACGTTATATATTCGATTACCTTCTTTTATAATTTTTGTGTTGTCATCTGAGACTAATTGAGGATCCTTTTTTAAATCAATAGAGTATTCCAGGCCTTTTGACTGTAAAAAAGCACCGCTAAGCAACGGCAATTTTCTTGCGCTGGTTTCTAGGACAGATTTAAGCTGTTCGCCGTTTATTTTAGCTATTACAAGTGTATTTTCAAAGGGATATAGTTCATAAACTTGTGCCAGAGTAAAATCTCCCGGCGGTAAGTTTCTATGAAATTTTATACCGCCGCTATTTTGAAGAACTATATCAACATCGGGGAATTTATATTTTATTGAATTTGTAACTAAAACTCCTGCTGATGTTTGCCTTGAACGGATCAACTTCTTCTTGCCGATAAGCTTATTTTTTATGTGTCCGACTTTTGTAGTTGTTAATACTTTAAGCTGCCGGGAATACACGCTTATTTCTTTCTGAAGTTGTTTGTCAGCAGGAATTTTATCATTTATTGGAACTATATAATAATCTAAATTTGACAATTTTTTATGGTTAAAAAGCAACTCTATTTTACCTATTTGTTGTCCGTGCTCACCTGCTTGAACTATATAGGTTTTGTTGCCGCTTTTATGTTTTACAATAAAAGGAGTACCTAGCAGTGTGTGTGAATGTCCCCCTATTATTAAATCTATGTTATTGACTGCTTTAGCAAGTTTTACATCCTCCCAGAATCCTATATGAGAGAGAACTATTATAAAATCAACTTTGTCTTTTATCAGGTTGACGTATTTTTTAGTGGTTAAAACATCGTCATAAACCTCTATTTTTGTTGAACTACCTGTTAATGTCTTTAAATCATCCGTTACTATACCAATTATACCAATTTTTAAGCCGCCATAGTTTTTAATCAAGTAGGGTTGTATTTTATTATTTAGTCCGGGATTGTTGATAAAGTTAATATTAGCACAAAGCATAGGAAATTTAGCAGCGTCTACTACTTGCTCTAAAATACTTATACCCTTGTCAAATTCGTGATTACCTAATACTGCCATATCATAGCCGGCCTTGGACATGAATTTGATATTTGGCAGACCGTTAAAAATTTTAAAATATAAGGTGCCTTGTATCATATCACCGGCATCAAGAACAAGCACATTCTTATGCTCTCTTTTTACTTGCTTAATATAGTATGCTATTCTCGCTAAGCCGCCTATATTTCGAGATTTTAAATTTTTATCAAAGGATTCCAATCTCCCGTGCATATCATTTGTATGCAGTATTACTACTTTGTGCGTTAAAAATGAGGTTAAATAAAAATACCCCGCTACCAAACTAATTAAAGCCAATAACAAAGAGTATTTGTATTTATTCAACAAAATTTTCATTTATAGTTATCCTATATTTTTCTTGACGGGCTATATAAGTATTCTTAAAACAGTATAGCATAATTGGGGGATAAATGGAAATATGCAAAAAAGACAACGATAAAACTCCTTTTGCCGTGCAAAAAGTTACCGTTGTAGTAAAATTTTTTGATTTTTACGCTAAAATCCACTAATAATGAGGCTTTTTCTTGTTTAGTTCCTCTTTTTTACTATAATTTCTATCAATAGTTATGTCTATTATATTATCATTTGCACAATTATATTCGTCTTTAATAATATTATCTTTTTCA
>JANQHM010000033.1 GCA_028282645.1 Candidatus Gastranaerophilales bacterium | reverse complement strand
TTATGAGATTAGGAATTATTACAAAAAAACAGAAAAATAAAGACGGTACAGTTAGAAAATATCTGTACCTGGTTGAATACATATGGAACAAAGAAAAAGGATACTCTCAGCAAAAACATATAGCTTGCTTAGGGCGTGCTGATGAACTTAAAGATGCTGGGACATTGGATAAACTTGTAGAAAGTTTATGTAAATTCACTAAACAAAAGAAGACAATGGATATATTTAATGATATAGACCCTAAAACAGCAAAAACTTGCGGAGAGATTTTAGTTTTTAAAAAATTATGGGGTGATCTGGGGATAAAAAAAATTCTTATGGAATAAATTATACAGAAGCAGTATTTGCAATGGTATGCAATAGGCTTATCTCTCCATCAAGCAAAAGAGAAGCCAGTGAATGGATAAAAGGAGCACACGAATCTGAATGGGAAAATCTTGAACTTCATCACTTTTATAGAGCATTAGATCAACTGATAGAAGAAGAAGTTGAAGCAGAGATGTTTTATGTCAGATAAACCTGCATTTGTAGAAAAAATTAAAGAAAAATATGAAGTAAAAAAAGTAATCCTAGTAGCAGATAGGGGCGATATCAGAGGATAACCTTAAATATCTTGAAGAAAAAGAGTATGAATATGTTCTTGGTGTAAAGATGAGGCAATTAAGCAAAATACGACAGGAAATACTACTTGAAGATGAAGGCTTTTTGGCTATTTCTTCTTCAAGTCTTAAAGCATAAGAATAAATTCCTTTCCTATAGCTCAAGCCATTTTTTTATAATATTAGAACCTACCATGCCACTTCTTTCTGGGTGAAACTGAAAAGCAAAAATATTTTCATACTCAATAGAAGCCGTAAAATCACTATGATAATTAGAATATGCTGAAACTATATCTTTATTATCAGGCAGCACGTAGTAGGAATGTACAAAATAAACATAATCATCAGTTAAAATACTGTTATTATCAGTTGTTTCTAATTTATTCCAACCAATTTGAGGAACTTTACCTTCTTTAAATTTAAAAACCTTACCCGGAAAAATTCCTAAACCGTTTTGCCCCGGAGCTTCTTCACTTTCTTCAAATAAAACGTGCATGCCAAGGCATATTCCAAGAAAGGGAGTACCAGAGTTTACCTTGTCAATAATTATGTCTGTTAAGCCTTTTTCTTCTAACGAACTCATAAATTGACCAAAATGGCCTACTCCCGGAAAAATCAGTCGATCAGCTTTTTTTATAATACCTTTTTCGCTGGTTACAATATATTTTTGTTTAAGCAGGTCAAGTATATTTGTTAAGCTTTTAAGGTTCCCTGCTCCGTAATCAAGAATGGTTAAGGCCATTTTTTATATTATCTCCTTTAAATTGTACCTTTTGTAGATGGAATAACATCAGCATGTTCTTTGTTTATAGTACACGCCAGGTTTAGAGTTCTTGCAAAAGATTTAAAAATTGCTTCTATTTTATGATGAGGATCTTCTCCGTGTAATAATTTTATGTGTACTGTTGACATACATCCTGTTGCAAAACTTGTAAAAAAATGTTTAAGTAGTACAGTATCAAAATCTCTAACAACTTCTTCGCTTATGTTGGCATCAACAATACAAACCGGTCTTCCGCTTAAATCAATGGAAGACATTGCCAATGATTCGTCCATAGAAATTATAGTATAACCATATCTGTTAATACCTCTTTTGTCATTGAGAGCTCTCTTATAAGCTTCTCCAAGAGTTAAAGCCGTATCTTCAATAATATGATGAGGATCCCCGTCATGAGATAAAATTTTTATATCTAAATCAAAATATCCATGAGAAGCTAATTGTTCTAACATATGATCAAAAAATTTAATGCCGGTATCAATATTTTTAATACCTTTTCCGTCAAGGTTCAATTTTATAAAAATTTCTGTCTCGAGTGTTTTTCTTTCGACACAGCTTTGTCTCATTTTCATAACTCCTATATTATGAATTTAGCTTTAGTTCAGTTTGTTTAAATTTCAATATTAACAACATCACTAATATTTTCTGTACTGTTTAAAACTATAGCAGCACCTTTCTCGATAAGATTTTGCTTTAATATCTCGCTTTTATCTTGAGGCGGTAATACACCAATACCTTTTACACGTGCTTTTTGTGCAGCAATCATATCATCTGCTGTGTCACCAAGATAATAAACTTTTGCAGGATTAATTATATCCATTATTTTATGTAAACCATAAGGATCAGGTTTTTGAGAATCCGCAGGAACATCATCCATAGTAACTATTACAGAAAATAAATCCCATAGATTCCATCTTTGTAAAACATAAAGAGCTTCCGGGCGAGGCCTGCCGGTAAAAATTGCTAAATCATATTTTTGAGCCAGCTCCTTCAATATTACGGGTTTTATCAACAATGACTCGTTTGTAATATATCCGTTAAAGTTTTCTCCAATATAAAAAGCTTGAAAAGTTTTTATTATTTGACTTTTTGGCATCTCTATACCATCTTTTTTAAGTAAATATTCTGTCAAGTCCCAATCATTATTAAGTCCACCCAGATTTTTTGCCTCTTGAATCGTCTCAAAAGATATTTCTTTTTTTGTATAAAATTCGTATACAGATTTTATAGCTCTTCTGTAAGACTTTCTTGTATCAATCAAAACACCGTCAATATCAAAAACTATAAGATCTTTTTTTTCTTTAATTTTATCAACAATCATCTTGCATTCATCAGGAGCAGGCAGAGCTATTCTAAAACAATTTTTTAAAAGAGGGTTATTCAAAAATGCTTTTACTTTTATATCGGAGTTTAACAATCTTTTATAAATAAATTCTGCTTTTGAATCAAAGTCAATCAATAAAAAGTTAGCATCACTAGGATAAACTGTTTTAGCGATTTTGCTCAATTCACTTGTAAGATATTTTTTTGATACTTTTACTTTATTTTTTATATTTTTAAAATAATCAGTATCGTTAAGTGCTGCAATAGCAGCTTTAGCAGCTACGGTATTTACACTAAACGGGCTAATAATTCGCTTTACTAAATTTAATATATCAGGATGTGCAATAATATAACCAATTCTAAGTCCAGCTAAGGCATGATCTTTAGATAAGGATTTTGTATAAATTATATTAGAGTATTGTTTTATTAAATCAATAAAATCATCTTGCGCAAAGCTGGAATATGTTATATCTAGTAATACTAAACAATTTGAACAAGCATTCAATATTTCTATCAAGTCTTCACGAGATATTGCTTCTCCGGTTGGACTATTGGGCGTTGTAATAATAGCTATTTTAGTATTTTTTGTTATTCTTCTTATAAATTTTTCAACAGGAAATCTCCATTTTTCATCATATTTAACTTCAACATAGTTGCAATTCATATTTTTTGCATAAATTTCATACATTGCAAAAGTAGGAGAAACAGATACCACAAAGTCATCTTTTTCAACAAATGTTGAAAATATATAACTAATAGCCTCATCTGCTCCATTGGTAGGTAAAACCATATTACTGTCAATACTGTGAATAGAAGCTATCTTATTTATAAGCTCACCATAGGCTGGATAATATTTAATATCATCTTCTGTAATATTTTTTATGGCTTCAACAACTTTGGGAGATGGTCCCATCGCATTTTCATTTAAATCCAGCTTTAATAACCAGTCTTCAATGTACATTTGCTGGTCATACCCTTGAGAATCCCAGAGGTGTTTTCGCGGAGAAATCATATTGAATAAACCCTTTTTAAACAATCATTAATATTTATAAGTTATCACAAAATAGTCTTAATTAACAAATTTTAGTAATTATGCGTTTCTGTTCCTTCTTGAGTTACTTTGTTTTTATCTTTTTCTTGAACTCCATGCTCGGTCTTACCCCAGTCAAGGCCTCTTTTCATAAATATAATTTTAATAATAATATAAGAAGCTACAGGTGTCCAAATAAACACCATATAAGTACCTGTTTCAATGGCTTGCACAATAGCTTTTAACAATCCATATTTATGGTATTTTCTTAAACTATAGATAAGACAAGAAATAAAAAATAGGCAAATAAGCGGTAAAACAGCAACAGAGCTTAAAAAATGATTATTAGTACCTCTAACAAAGTTTATACCGTTAATAGCCCACTCAGAAACAAGCCATATAGGCAGTACAAATTCAGAAATATAGGCTAACATATCTAATCCTACTCTAAGAGATACTGTTTTAGATGTTAAAACTTCTGTAAAATAATCTAAATATCTTCTTATACTTCCCTCTAGCCACCTTCTTCTTTGTCTTAATAGAGGAAAAAATGATGTAACACCTTCTTCATAAACAAAAACATCAATGCAAAATCTTATATCCCATCCTTTTAAGTGTAATCGTGTAGATAAATCCAAGTCATCCGTTATGGTATGGTTATTCCATCCTTCAACATCTTTTAGAGCTTCTTTTTTAATTAATTGACCATTCCCCCTAAGTTCAACAGCACCTTTGATAGTATCCCTACCTCTTTGAAAGTGCGCATCAAGACAATATTCATTATTTTGACATCTTGTTAATAAATTAAATTCATGGTTATTAATTATTTTTCGTGCCTGTACCGCTCCAACGTCAGGTTCAGCAAGGTGAGGAATTATTTTGGTAAGAAAATTCGCATCAATCCTTGCATCTGCATCAAATACACAGATAACATCCCCTTTACTTAAATCAAGAGCTTCATTTAATACTGCTGATTTGCCCGGAAACGAATTTTTATCGCGCGTATAAAATCTGAATTTATCAGGATATTCATCTGCAATTTCTTTTAAAACTTTGGCGGTACTATCTGTGCTTCTGTCATCAACAATTATTATTTCATATAAAGGATAGTCTACCGCAAGCATATTAGCTATAGTATCCTTTATAACAAACTCTTCATTATGTGCCGGGATAACTATAGTAATGAAAGGTTTGTAGCTGGTATCCAACTCTTTAGGTTTTTTTTTGTACTTTCTTTTTTGGTGATACTGAGCTGCTTGTATTAAAAACACATACAGCATCATAAACCCTAAAAGAATAAAAATAGAAGACTGTACAGGTGTATATTTATGAAATATAAATAAAAATACCCATAATAGAATTATTAATACTGCAAGAGTAAATCTATCTTTCAATTTTGTGTCCTCTACCTGTCGTATCCGCTTTTGCAATAAAAAACAATGAATACTCAAAATATATTATACTAATAAATATTATAATATAAAAAAATATTAAGCTGTTGTTATAATTTAGTATTTTGTCAATCTCGCAGCATAATCTTTAATAACATTTGCTGCTATTTTTCTTCCCTGAATCTCCATAGCCATATTTGCAAAATTTTCGCAACTGTCAATATACCTGGAATCATTAAGTACTTTTTTAATGGCATTTGCCATTTCAAACTTATCAAGTTCTTCATAACCAAGCGTTTCAGCTACTCCAAGTTCATACATTCTCAATGCATTGTTTTCTTGCTCCATTTGTTTTGCATCAGGCACTATTATGGACGGTTTTCCAAGCGTCAAAAGCTCCATAGCTGTACTATGTCCGGCTTGGGTAATGATTAAGTCTGCACTTTTCATATAACCGGCTAAACTGCCTACAGTAGACATTAATCTTATGTTATCCGGTAAATCACTAGTTTCTAAACTTGTAAAAATATCAAAATGGATATCAGGTAAAATCTTTGCGGTTTCTATAACAGTATCCAGTAGTGGTTTTCTATAAGAATGTCCGCCTAATGTAACTACAATGTAAGAAAAATTTGGTCTTTTAACGCACTCAACTTCGTCTTTATCCCAGCTTACAAGTGGGCCGGTAAACCTGGTTCTTTTCATAACTTTTAAATTATGGCTTAAATTTGGCAAGCAAATTGTATAAGGAGGCGGAAAGTCAGGTATCATTATTTCTTCAGTAGAACTTAGCCAAGTTTTCATAATCCAGTCAAACGATCTGCCAAATACTCTAATTAAAGCAGAATCCCTTGCAAAAAAGGGATAAAACCCGCTTTGGTTAGTTAAAGCGACACATGGCAAACTTAATTTATCAGATGCAATAACCGGTACCAATCTTCCATCCGCTACAACACATGACGCTCCTGATTTTTTTATGAACTCTATTTCTTTATTTACCATTTTATTAAATTTTAAAGCCCAGGAGTGATTTTTTATTATAGTCCTTCCAACGTCAAATGTTCCTTTTTTACCCACCAGCTTAAGCTCTTGCGGTACTTTAAAACAATTATAACCGGCATTGGAAAGTCGGTCATAAGCATAATTATAACTGCCAATACAAACATTTTTTTTATCAAATTCTCTGGCAATTGCCAGAATTCTGCTTGAATGTCCTAATCCCTCACTGCTGACAGAAAAATAGATGTTGTTTTTTATCTCAAAATCTAGTTTTTTGGATTTTTTTTCTTTACCCAAATTCATATTTTGATATTTTGTCCTTTTCGACTAGCGTATATTTTATATTTTATAACAAATTCTTTTTTTTAATTAAGTTTCTTATTAATTTTTTTGATAACCCCCAGAATCCAAATAAAGTTATAGGCAAACTTAAAATAATCAGCATATTAACAAGCCCTATAGAATCTGCTCCAATTGCTGCAATGATAGCCGGTAATGTGGATGATGTACTGATTACTGTAAACTGAACACCAAAAACTTTTCCCCTCACGTTTTCAGAAACAGAGCTATGTAGTATCGTTTGAACCGGTATAGCAATTAAAGAACAACCAAATCCGATAAATAAAGCAACTAAATAGCTGTAAATCATTCTATAAGTTAAATTGAATGATTCTAAATAAATACCAAATATATTATAATTTGGTATTTTAAAATATAAATTAGAATTAATTTGGCCAATTAAGGTCAATAAAGCTAAATTAATTCCAACTAAAGCAAAGCCGGAAAATATTAATCTGTACTTACTTTTTCTTCTCCAAAACTTACCCACGCAAAACGCACCAATTATCATACCGATTCCGCTGGCAGCAACAATGTAAACAAATTTTTGGGCACCAAGTGCAGGATTATCAGGATATAATAATTGCTGACTTATACTAATTGCAAGAATAGAAAGCATTATTATAAGAGAAAACAGTATTGCAAGTTTTATTATAGCATTTAAAACTATAGGCTTATTTTTTACATAAATAAAACCTTGTTTCAGCTCATCAAAAAATTCTTTAAAGTTTTTATGATGAATATCTTCAATATTATTATTTTTATAATTAATAAATAATAATACAAAAGCTGAAATAATAAATAAGCCTGATACTGCAAAATGTACGTGCTTTAAACCACAAATATTAATTAAAGGGTCACCAAGAACAAATCCGAATATTAAAGAACCCATCATTGTAGTTGTAAATAAAGAATTCGCGCTTAATAAATGTTTTTTTTGTACAAGTATAGGTATAGAACTTGCTTCAGCAGGTACAAAAAACTGTGTAACCGATGATACCATAAATGCAAGAGCGTAAATTCCAAGTAAGGTACTATCTATTAATGGTAATAATGCCAGCAATATTGCTCTAAGTACATTTGTAATAATTAAGGTATATTTTTTATTCCATCTGTCAACAAAAACACCGGCTACAGCAGTCAGCAACACCGCAGGAATAGTAAATGCTACATATAAATAACTCTGTAATGAGGTAGATGCGCTAAAACTGCTGGCTATTACCGCAACAAAAACCACAAAGGTAACACGGTCTCCCAGCTGAGAAAATACTTGTCCGAGCCATAAAAACAAGAAATTTTTATTTTTTAATATTGCACTATAGCCTTCAGAGTTTTGTGCAGAAAAATTTTTCTCTGCTTTTATATCGTCATTATTCAATTTTTTTTGCTTCGCCTCGGTCGTAATCATATTGAACCAATCATATCAGGTGTCTTTAACTTTTTATTTGCTCTAAATGATAGATAATCTCTTAACAAATTAAATGTAGATACAATCATATCATAAGCAAATTTTTCATGGGGCGTTTGTATTTTTTTTGCAGATCTTAATATTTTTATTGATTCAGGACAGGTTTGGCTAATTTTATAAATTTTTCTTTTGCAACTATTGCAAATAACTCCCCCCATTTCAATGCTAAAGTTTAAAAAGTCATCGGTGTCATTATTACATTTTACACAAAAGTCAGTTTGTACTGCATAGCCTACCTCTTCAATAAGTGACAGCTTAAACCTAATAACGGTCCACCTTAATTCTTTTTCTGTTTTGGCAGTAGATATATACTCTAATACCGCATAAAAAATATCATAAATCTCTTTACTATTAGGATCATTTTCCACTGCAAAGCTGCTGATCAGTTCTGTACAATAAAAAGCATAGGAAAGTTTAGTATAATCTTTTTTTATAGGGATAAAACCATCTAAAAGATCCGCTTGGCAAATTACATCAAGGTTTTTACCTTTTGCCGCAAAAATTTTGTTAGCAACAAACATATCCATTTTACCGCCAAGACTGCTTTTAGTCTTTTTTACACCTTTGGCTACACATTTTAAAAGTCCGTAATCTCTGGAATATAGTGTTATTATTTTATCTGCTTCATTAAGGTTATAAGCTTTTAAATTTATAGCGTTGGTTGTATAATTTGTCAATTTTTCCTTTTACCTCTTAAAAATAATTTTATTTAAATTTATTAAAATAGAATAAAAAATATAGAGAATTTTTATCATATCTTTAATTCTATCATGTTATACTCCAAGTGTAGAATATCTTAGAGCCTGTCCGGTAAAAAATAAAAGTTAGTTATATCAGGAAGGAATAAAGGCTCATTATAATAAGACAGCTTCTTATAGATACCAGCCCGTTGTCAATTTTAAAAAGTTTACTATTTCAGGCTTAAATTAAGAGGATAATATGGCAAAATCAAAATCAAAATGGACTTGTCAAAATTGCGGTTATGATTCAAGGGGATATCTGGGCAAATGTCCTGATTGTCAGAGCTGGGGTTCTATTATAGAAGAAAAAATAGAATCTGATAAAAATAAAACAAAATTAATATCTTATGATATAGAAGAGTCAAAACCTTTATTGCTAAATGAGATAAATGTTGATGAATCAATTCGCTACTCTACAGGTATGGAAGAATTTGACAGGGTATTAGGCGGAGGTTTGGTAAAAGGTTCTTTAGTTTTAATAGGCGGTGAACCTGGCATAGGAAAATCTACAATACTTATGCAATCTTGCGGTAATTTATCAAAAAGTAACTTAAACGTTTGCTATGTTTCAGCTGAAGAATCCGCACAGCAAATAAAACTAAGGGCGCAAAGGCTCAATATAAACTCTGATAACCTTTATATCCTTGCAGAAACTAATTTAGAAAATATAGCAAATAAAATCAAAAACCTTAAAACAGATTTGATAATAATAGATAGTATTCAAGCAGTGCACTCAAATAGTATTACCAGCTCAAGCGGCAGTGTCAGCCAGGTAAGAGAATGTTGTAACAGCTTGATGAATCTGGCTAAATTAACCGGAACAACAATTATTATTGTCGGACACGTTACCAAGGATGGTGTGATAGCCGGTCCTAAAGTTCTTGAGCATATGGTTGATACGGTATTATATTTTGAAGGTGAACGCTATAAATCTTACAGAATACTAAGAACAGTAAAAAATCGTTATGGCAGCACTAATGACATTGGTGTGTTTAATATGGAAAATGAGGGACTTGTTGAGGTTAAAAACCCGAGTGCTTTATTTTTATCGGAAAGAAGCGCATCCATTACTCCAGGCAGTGTTATTATTCCAACGATGGAAGGGTCACGGTCCTTGTTAGTAGAGGTACAGGCTCTTGTAGGACCTACGTTTTATCCTTCACCCAGAAGGGTTGCTAATGGTGTTGAGTATAACAGACTTTTACAAATACTGGCGGTACTGGAAAAAAGGGTGGGACTTAACCTTAGCAAGCAGGATGTTTATGTTAATGCAGTAGGCGGCATTAATATTCAAGAACCCTCTGCTGATTTAGGCATTGCTATTGCCGTTGCAACTTGTTTTAGGGATGTAATGGTTGATCCTGAAACTGCCATTATTGGAGAAATTGGTTTGTCCGGAGAAATAAGAAGCGTAAGGCAACTGGAAAACAGAGTAAGCGAGGCTGCCAAGCTTGGCTTTAAAAATATGATTGTTCCCAAAACAAATCTTCCACTCAAAAATGAGCCTGATAATATAAAAATAAAACCTGTAGCAAGACTTATAGAGGCTATAACTTCATCTATTTCTAAAAAACCTATATAGAATATTTTTTAAAAACTTAATGAGATTAAATTGATACTTTTTTTATTTTTAAGACTGTGTTATAAGAGTATAACATATAATTTTCCTGCTTATTCATTAATTTATTTTTAGTTATAGTCAAAAGAAAAGAAACGAACAATTTTTTTTGTGCTTTGTTTTTATATTGATGAAAATTGTTTTTTATATAATACTATTACCCGGAAAGTAAGAAACGTGAACGTCACTAATAATATAATATATGAAAAAAGTAAGAATAAACAAAATGCTTTTAAAGGCCGGTACAGGCCTGTTATAAACTTTTTCAAAAAAGACGGTGTTAATAATAGCTTTGAAAAGCTTGAAGACCCTACTATGAAACTTTTGTTTATTAATTGTACGTCTCTTATAGCTCCAAGCATCATTGTAGATAGCTTCAGAAATAAATATGCCGGAGCAGAAACTGCTTTTTATCAGCTTTTTAATTCGGTCGTAAACTATTTTGTAGCCGGCCTTATTGCGTTAGGCGTAGCAGCCGGATTTAACAGTATTTTAAATCCTTCAAAAGTAAATACAATGGGTTGGGTAAGTAATAAATCCGTTGATTTTTTAAAAGAGCAATATGAACATAATAAAACACTTGCGCAGTTTGCACAAAATATTCTAGAAAAAGCAAGTGCTTCTCATGAGTTTCAAAATGTTAATTTAAACGATATTGCAAGAGCTGGAAAAGTTAACTTGCCAGAGATTTCTACACAAATTTTTAACCCTGAAAATCATAAAAACATTGTTGAAATTCTTGGCAAACACCTTGGCACTGTTGATAATATAACTGTAGCTGCCAAACAGGGTAAATTTTACGAGACCAGTCTGCCACAACTCGTTAAAGACCTTAATTACTTGGGAAAAGAATTTAAAAAAGCCTCTAGTCCAAGTACCTTAGATAAAATCGCATCAAGAATTAAAAACACAAACAGAATGAAAACAATTGCAAGTATAGGTATTGTTGCAACTCTAGGATTTTTCTCACAATTTATCAACAACTGGATAACTAAAAAACGGACCGGCAAGTCGGGCTTTGTAGGCTACAAAGAGTTTGGACAAAACGTAGATAAAAATACGCATTCAAAAGAAAATAATAAAAATAATACCACCAGCTTTAAAGGCATTATTGAACTACCTTCTTTAGAATCAAAGAAATTTATGCCCACTTATGAACAGTTAAAATGGGTAATTTATCCTGCCGGAGTCGTAGGAAAAAATCTTTTTTGCAGGTCTGATGATGAAAGAAGAGAAGTATTACTTAAAACATCGTTTGCGTTCTTGAACTTTCTTGTTATACCTAGCTTTATAGATAACTTGATGGCATATAGCTATAAAAATAAACACCTTTTTAATAATATTAATAATGATAATAAAAAATTATTTTTAAACAATAAAAATGCAGGTTTTCTTGAAAAAACCGTTAATTTCTTTAAAAATCTACCTCTTATGAATAAACTGGAAATAAGATCATACAAAGATATAGAGGCCTATTCCCATTATGTTGCCCAAGACCTGGAAAACAAACCCCTGAATAAGCAAATCCTTGCAGAGTACATAAAAAATCCTTCCGAAGAGCTAATTCGTAAAATAAACCGACTAAATGGCAGCGAGAAAACAAAAGAGCTTGCACTTGCAATACAAAAAGAACTTAAAGGAATAAAAAATGTTTCAAAATTTGCCTCTATAGCTTATTCGTTACTTACTCTGGGAATAGGGATAAACGTAATAAACATAATAATTACAAATAAAAAACATAAAAAGTTCTTAAAACATAAAAAAGAATTAGAAAATCAAAAAAATTATGATATAAACGATGTTTTTAAATTAGAATTAATAAAAGATCCAAAATTTAAAAATTTATATTCCGAGTTTTTAATATCTAATAATAAATAGTTAATGGTTTGGTGGCGCAATGAACTTAAATAACATGTTCTCTTATAATAAAACAGCTAATAAAAGTCAAAAAAGAAAGAATAATATATCTTTTGGCTGTAGGGTGCTTTCGATGGTTCAATCAGGTATAAAGCCTAATCACTTGCAAGATGAACAAAAATTAAGAATGGATTTTCTTGTAAATGATGAAGATTCTCTAAAAAATCAAAGTCCTGTAAGATGCAAAAAAAATGGTGATTCCAATAGTTCTTACGACTACGAAGACTTATATGGCCTTAGGGAAATAGGCAATAAAGACGGCTGGGGTATTTATTCTTATAATCAACCTCAAACTTGGCCACAAGGTTTTAAAAACAAACTGGAAGCGCAGAAAGATAATCTGTTCACAGAAAAATCAAAACAAACCATAGCTCAAAATCCAAAAATAATAATGGCTCATATACGTGCCGCATCACCAAAGTGTCAAAAGGTAGATACTAACTATAATCATCCTTTTACTTATAAAAGCTGGACTTTTATGCATAATGGCTTTGTCCCGGGGGCTTTCAGCTTTAATACTCAATTAAAAGTAAATTGGGAATTTAATAACTTACTTGGAGACAAACCCAAAAGTACAACCGATTCCGAGTCTTCATTTTACTACTTTTTAGGCAAGTTACAAAAAAACTACAATACAATTGATTCCTCTAAAATAGGCAAGGAAAACCTTAAAAAAACGTTTGCGCAGACTATTAATGACTTAATTAAAGAGTCTCCAAAAACCTTTAGAGAGGTTAAGCCTGACCTGCTAGGCGGAATAAAAGGATGTATCCACACTTCACCTTCTTGCAATTTTGTTGTAACAGACGGCAATATGTTAATGGCTTATAGAAAAGGTCCGGACTTATATTTAGGCGTGAAAAATTTTGAAAAAGATCAAAAGGAATATATTATTTCCTCAGAAAAGATTGCCAAGGATGACAAATCAATAAAGTGGCTTAAAATTCCACAAAACCATATGCTTTATTTTGAAAAAAATCAAAAAGGCTTAATGGAGCCTGAGCTTACACCTTTAGCCAAATATTATGAAAAAGAAATGATATAATCTTTTAATTTACATTTTAAATATCAGGCTTCTTATCAAAATTCACTTCCTGCTCCAGCTTGTAAGCCGCATTCAATAATTTTTCCTCACCAAGTGCAGGCCCTATAATCTGTAACCCGATAGGCATACCTTCGTTATCAAGCCCGCACGGTAAACTTAATGCAGGCACTCCGGCCAAGTTAGCAGTAATTGTACATATATCCATCAAGTACATACTTAAAGGATCTTCAGTCTTGGAATTAAGATCAAATGCAGTATTTGGGCAGGTAGGACTAATTAACAAGTCAAAGTTATTCCATGCCTTGTCAAAATCTTCCTGAATTAACCTTCTGACCTGCTGGGCCTTTTTATAATAAGCATCATAATACCCGGAACTTAAAGAATAAGTTCCAATCATAATTCTTCTTTTTACTTCTTCTCCAAAACCTTCTTCTCTGGATTTCATATACATTTCTATTGCATTCTTAGGATTATCTGCTCTGTGTCCGTATTTTACACTGTCATATCTGGCAAGGTTTGAGCTGGCTTCAGACATCGCAAGAATATAATATGTGGCAATAGCATATTTGTTATGAGGAATAGATACTTCTTCCACTTTAGCACCCAGCTTTTCGTATAATTTAATGGCATTTTCTACAGACTCTTTTACTTCCGGCTGAACTCCATTACTTAAAAGTTCCGATATAACACCTATTTTCATTCCATTAATATCTTTATTTAAGTTAGCACAATAGTCAGGGACTTCTTTATCAAGAGAAGTCGAATCATAAGGATCATATCCGCCAATAACTTGCAGGGCAAGTGCAACATCTTCAACACATCTGCCAAACGGACCTATTTGATCAAGACTGCTGGCAAAAGCCAATAACCCGAATCTGGAAACCCTTCCGTAAGTAGGTTTCATTCCCACAATCCCGCAATAGCTTGCGGGAAGCCTAATACTTCCTCCGGTATCAGACCCTAAAGATACAGTAGACTCGCCGCTGGCAACAGCCGCCCCTGATCCGCCTGAACTGCCACCGGGTACTTTATTTAAGTTCCATGGATTTTTCACCGGTTTAAAAGCACTGTTTTCGTTAGAGCTACCCATTGCAAATTCATCAAGATTAGCTTTTGCAACTATAGGTACTAAGTTATCCTTTAGTTTTTTAGAAACAGTAGCGTCATAAGGAGAAATAAAATTTTCTAAAATCTTGCTGCTGGCAGTTGTCTTGGTATCTTTAATACATATATTATCTTTTACAATAATCGGAATACCGGCTAAAGGGGATAATTTTTCACCATTTTTTATTTTTTCATCAACCTTTTTAGCTGTTTTATATGCTAATTCTTTGGTTAGGCAGTTCAAAGCCTGTATTTTATCTTCAACCTGATCAATTCTTTTATATGTATTATCCAGTATTTCCTTCGCAGAAATTTCTTTTTTAAAAAGGGCTTTTTTTAACTCCCCTGCGGTAAGGTTACTAATTTCACTACCTACTGTCATTAAATGCTCCTTAATAATTAACCAATATGATAATTTATTTTATCATCCTAAAAGTTAATTATATAGTAAGAACTTATTTTTTAAATGTACTAACTATATGTTTGTTTTTTTATTATTTTAAGTATTTGCTTTTTTTAAATGCTTTGATAATATATTATATATGTATTTAAAAATTAAAGTTTTTTTTTAATGTACGACAACATAATAAAGGGATTTGTTTTAATATTAATAAGAGGAATTTAATAA
>JANQHM010000012.1 GCA_028282645.1 Candidatus Gastranaerophilales bacterium | reverse complement strand
TCTAAATTAAATTTCAGATTTCTCTTTTCAGAGTTTAGCTTATTTTATTAGATTTAACAGGATTGAATAATCTGAAAAGTATTTTTGAGTTAGTATATTAAATTGCCAATATAGACATTCTACTAAAAAGATGATGGTAATCAACTAAAGCATTTGTCCGGAGAAGTATAAAAATCCAAAGAATGAATGAGTAGTCTTTATTTGTATATATAGTATTATTTAAGTACTTACAATAAGAAAAAATAATAATAAAATTTATGCTGATTCAAGGAAAACACGCAAAAGTCGAATATTATGAAAAGCAAATAAAAATTTTTAAAACGTATGACGAACATTCTTACAATAATAATGAATTTTTTGCGCTAAATTTTCTTGCCAATAATAGTCTGATGAATATTAATCCACAAAAAGAGTCGGATTATTCATTATCAATGGACTATATAGATGGAGCTGATAAGTTAAATAGTATTGATAGTAGGCAAATAGCAATTATTACTAAAAAATTAGTTTCTTTTTTGCAGCAATTGCACAAAATTTCATTTGAAGAAAATCAATTTTTTATTACTCACGAGGATATTTTTTTAGATAATATCTTGGCAACATCAAATCTTGAAAAAATTTATCTCATTGACTGGGGCTTGTCTAAGAAAAGAGAAAATATTTATCCTGATATTGCTTCTGCAACGATGGGAATTTATAATGATTTCCCTCATGAGTTTGACTTGTTTTTGCAAGAATACTTTAAAAGCCATTATATGATTGATTTTGACCTCTTGCAAAAAAATATAGAAGATAGATATAAAGAGTATTATTCTGTAAGGAAAAAAAATAATTTTGAAACAGATTCATTAAAAGTAAGATATAATAAGGCATTAAGCTTGATTAATAATTGCAGAGGAAAATATAGTGCGTAATAGATACAAACACGGTGGTGGTTACATAAAGGCATCTGTTGAACAAGATATTGATTGGCATAGTGTGAGCGATTACTCTACTTCCATCAACTGGAAAGCCACCGAGTTTAGTCCTGATAGCTTGCTATATTCGCCTCAGGAAAATATAGAATACCCGGACTCTACTTATTCTGAATTAAGAAAAGTAATAACAGAATATTTAAAATTTAATGATGAGCACTTTGTACTGTGCCATGGTGCTAATGAAGGTATATCTTCACTTTTTCATCTTTTGTTGCTGCAGGGTTATAAAGGAAAAAAAGTATTTCTCGTTGGTTCAACTTATAGTGAATACAATAAATACACTGATTTAAACGGCTTTGAAAGTGTAAATATTAGCTTTGAAGAATTTATTGATAACTCAGAGCAAATATTTGGAGAGATTGTAGTAATTGTTAATCCCAATACGCCCTATGGATTTTATCATGATATTAAATTTAAGCTCCAAGCTCTTTTAAATAAAGATACTACAGTGTTATTAGACGAAAGTTTTATTGATTTTACTTCAAAGCCCTCAATGTACGAGCTTGTTAACAAGTATAAAAATCTTTTTATAGTACACTCTTTGACTAAATTTTTCGGTTCTGCCGGGGTTCGATTAGGGTTGATCTTAAGTAGTAGCAATTTAATGGAATTTTTATCAATTCTTTTGCCGCCTTGGAATATTTCAGCCTATGAAAGCTGGTTTTATGTAAATATGATTCCAAAGTTTAACAAGATAAAGCAAGCCACTCACCAATGGATAAAGCTGGTTAATGCTGATTTATGGCAAGTTGTTAGTTCATCAAAGAATATTAGTGGTTTTGAGGGGTCTGTAACTTCTTACCATACTTTGATTATTAATGCTGATGCAATAAATGCAGTCGGAGGAAAAGATTTTAGAAACTATTTACTTAATAAATATAAAATATTTGTTAGACCTACCGCTGATTTTTATACCTGTCCTGAGTATTCATTCAGAGTAGGCTTGAGATTACCTGAACAAAATATACCCTTAATCAATGCCATAAAGGATATAGGATGAACAATCATTTATTATTTATCGGAACCCAGTCAAATGCCGGAAAAACTTTTATTGCCGGATTTGTAGGTAAAATTTTAAGAGAAATATTTAATATTAACACCTGTCCTTTCAAAGGTCAGAATATGTCAAACTATGCAGTAGTTTGTGAGAAAAATAAGGAGATAGCCATTGCTCAGGCCTCTCAGGCAGATTTAATGGGAATAGAACCCGTAGCAGATATGAATCCGGTACTTTTAAAACCTTTGGGAGAGGGTCGTTCCCAAGTGGTAGTAAGAGGCATCCCAACTGTAATAACTAAACCTAAAAGTTATTATAAGGATATTGATAGCCTAAAAGTTGAAGTTGATGAAGCTTTTTATAATTTGAAAACTAAATATGACAAGATAATACTTGAAGGTGCAGGTTCAGGATTTGAGTTAAACTTGAAGCATAAGGATCTCGCTAATCAGCATATGATGGAAAAAAATGATGTTGATAGCGTGTTAGTTACCAATATAGAGAATGGAGGTGTTTTTGCCTCAATATTAGGTTCTTATCAGCTTATGTCAGAGAACGTAAAAAGTCGCTTTAAGGGAGTTGTTATAAATAATTTTAGAGGTGACATTTCTTTATTTAAAGAAGGCGTAAAAATTATTGAAGAATGGGGCATACCTGTTATCGGTGTAGTTCCAAATATTCAATATGGACTTGATAGTGAAGATTCATTATCTGAAATGAAAAGTTATGAACAGAAAAATAAAGACCCTTTACAAGTTGGTGTGATTAAATATCCAAGGGCTAGCAATATTAACGATGTTGAACCTTTGATTCATTCTCCGGATGTGCAAGTATCTTTTATAACACAAAATACTAATCTCGATGTTTTCGATAAAGTTATACTTCCGGGCTCAAGAGCTGTAATGGATGATTTAAAATGGCTAAAAAGCACAGGTCTGGCAGAGACGTTAAAATCTACCACCGCTAAGATTTATGGAATATGTGGCGGATATCAAATGCTGCATACAAAATTAGAGGATCCGCTTGGCTCTGAAAGCGGAAATGCTAAATCCAGCACTGAATCAGGGCTAGGTTTTATACCTGCACAGGTGGAATTTAAAGAAAATAAAATACTTAAAAGGCAAGATTATAAATTATTTGAAAATATAAATGCTCACGGATTTGAGATGCACACGGGTGTATCTGACAAGTATCCGATATTTTTTGACTCTGAATGTGTTAAAGGGTCGATAGTGCATGAGGTATTCCATAATGATGAGTTTAGAAATTGGTGGATTACAGAGACAAGTGTTAAGCGTAATTTGAATTGGAACTTTAAAGAGTGGAAACGCCAAAAGCAAGATGAAGTGGCAGAGGTATTAGTTGATATAATTGATTGGGATAGAATGTTGCGATGATATTCGGTGATTATTGGATATATATAGTTTTAATAGCCTTAATTATCGATATAATAATTGGAGAGTTTCCTACAAAGCATCCTGTTGAATTTATAGGCGATTATATCAATTTTTTTGAGCGAAAAGTATATAAAAACACTGTTACACAGGGAGTTATTTTATTAGCTTCTCTTTTATTAATGGTTGCAGCTTTAGTTATATTGCTGCAATTTGTTTTACCCAAATTATTTGCCCTATTAGGAATTCCTAAGTTAATTTTTGTATTTACTTTAGGGGTACTTGCTTCAACAGGACTGGCAAGTAAATGTTTGAAAATACATATTAATAAGGTAATTTATGCTAATGAATCAGACAAGCGAAACGATTTATCTCTTTTAGTGACAAGGAACACGAAAGATTTAGATAATAATCAGGTTTATGGCTCTTTGATTGAAACCCACTCCGAGAATTTATCAGACGGCTTCATTGCTCCATTATTTTATTTAGTTCTATTTGGACTTCCCGGGATCATTTTATATAAGACAGTTCAAACACTTGATTCGATGGTAGGCTATAAAAATAAACGCTATTACCGCTTTGGTAAGGCTTCGGCAATTTTAGACGATATTTTAAACTTTATACCCGCTCGAATAACAGCGTTATTGATATGGCTTGTAGCCGGAAATAAAGTTTCCTGGCGGTTGATTTTCAAAGATGCACCGAAGTATAGTTCCAGCCCTAATGCCGGTTATCCTGTCGCAGCAGCTGCACATGGTGTTGGGGTTAAACTTGGTGGTGTATTTTATTATGGGGATTTGGAAGTTAAAAAAGCTGAAATAGGAAAAGCTAAAACTGATAATTACAAAAATGCGGCTTTGGATTTTATAAAAATACACTCAATGTTGGAAAAGGTTATTTTGTTATTTTTTATAATAATTTTAATGATATTATATATTATATAAATAAAAGTGGCTCGAAGAGGATATGCATAAATGAAAAGAATAAGACATTATGATAAAGACTTAGCAGTTGTTTTCTCTGTGTTTGGCTCTTCTAATGATGAGGCAATGAACCAGTATTTATCATTGATGGAAGAATCAAAGGCGAAATTACCTGAAAATACAGAGTTAAGACTGGCAGTTTCATCGAGAACCGTTTTGAAAAAACAGGAAGCCAAGGGTAATTATTATCTTACGTTGGCAGAACAGCTTGCTAATCTCGATAGGATGGGATATAGAAAAGTTGTTGTATCTTCAGTAAATATATTTCCAACAGAAGAACATTTGTACTTATTGAGAATTGTAGATAGCTTCAGGCATATCTCTAATAGATATGAAGTAGGTTTGCCTCTTTTTGCAAGAACAAAAAAGGTGAATTTATTATTAACAGAGTTAAATGAACAATTAAGAAGCGAGTACTGCCCTGACAGCATAGTTTTTTTAGCACATGGAGCACCTAATTTAGAAAATCCTGGGCATCAGGTTTATACATATTTACTTGATTATTTAAAGATGCTAAATCCTACGAATCTTTTCTATACAATAGAGGGAGCTTATCCTTATAGAAAAAATCTTGTAAGGGAGCAAATAAAAGGTGATAATATTTTAGTAGTACCTTTATTATTAGTTAATGGCGTTCATAACAGAGAAGATATTCAGGAAATTAGAGATGAACTTACAGAGGAGTTTAGTTCTGTTATTATACCGAATGACGGGAATTTTAGCCTGTTGAATGTTGAGTGTGTCCGAAAATACTTCGTAGAAGAAACTAATTTAGCTATACAAGTGTTGATGAACAGGTAATAAGTATGACTGCAAACTTTTACATTGTTTCTTTAGGGCCCGGGCATCCAGAATTGATAACAATACAGGCACTTAGGATTTTAGCCCAGAGCGATGTGATTTTAGTGCAAAATAGGTCAGAGTCCAATGAGTGGAAAGGCTCTGTTGCTCATAAAATATTGACGGGTATCATAGATAAATGCTCTGAGTGGTTTGAAGACTGCAAATTTGGCTCTGTTAAAAAGATAGAAGCAAGACTAAAAGCCGTTTATACACCTATGAATTACAGCCCGCAAGCATATTCACATTTAATAGATGAAATTGTAAAAGCTTGTACTGAACATAAAAGTGTTGCTTATGTAACGCTGGGCGATGCGGCTTTATTTAGCTCTGCGTATTACTTATTTGATATTTTAAAAGAAAAATATCAAAAGATAGCTGATAAAACCGAAGTTATAGCAGGAATAAGCTCTATATCTTATGCATCTGCACTTGTAAAAAAACCGCTTTGTCTTGGTGATACAAAGCTGGAAGTTATTCCAATGCATTCAGATGAATTAAAGTCAACAAAAGTATACATGAGGCTCCATAAGGGCGATGATTTAAGGGACTTTGAAGCTGATGATTTATATTATTTTGAAAATCTAGGTTTTGAAAATGAAATATACAACAAAGGCAAACCTGGTATAATAAAAAATTATTTGACAGTGTTGATAGATTTTGCAAAGTCGAAATTGCCTCGATTTTATAAAAAGAAGGATTAAATATGAATGCAGCAGTAATATCAGCGTTATCCTCAGGTCATGGTAAAACGATGTTTACTATGGCTCTTTTGAACTGGTTAAAGAATAATTGCGGCAAAGTTAGACCCTATAAAGTAGGTCCTGATTTTATTGATACTCAATTTCATTCTAAAATAACCGGTAATGCTTCTATTAACCTGGATCTTTTCATGATGTCCAAGGCTGAGATGAAAAGCGTTTTTACATATTATTCAAAAGGTATGGAAAATTTGTTAATAGAAGGAGTTATGGGCTTCTATGACGGAATGGAGTATGATACATCTACCTATGATGTTGCAAAAGCATTGAACGTACCTACTATATTAATTATTACTGCGAAGGGCTCATATTCTACTATAGTTCCTACTCTTAAAGGCATACTGGATTATAGAAAAGATAATACTGTAAAGGGTATTATTTTAAATCATATATCTTCTCAAAAACATTATGAGCTAATTGAATCGCTTATTAATGCTGAAATTCCTGAGTTGAAAGTATTAGGCTGGATAAAAAAAGATGTTAAAACAATTTCTTCAAGACATCTTGGTTTGGATTTAACCGAAATAGAAAAACATAACTTGGATGAAATATCTGACTCGGTTATGGAAAATATTAATACGCAAGAGCTCCTTAAATTAATGGAATATGATGCAATTTATAACAGTGAGAAAGATTTTTTTATAAAAATACCAGAAGAAATTAAAGAAAGTTGCAAAAATTTAACCATCTCAATAGTAAATGATAAAGCTTTCTCATTTACATATAAAGCCAATATTGACTTTTTGCAGAAAATTTTTAATAAGTATCATATGGTATCAGCTGTTAATGATGAAGAAATACCTTATGAATCTGATGTGGTTTATATTCCAGGTGGATATATAGAAACTCCTGAGGTGGCTTCGTTAATTAACAATGCAGAGAAATTTAAAAACAGTTTAAGAAAAATAGTTAATAACCCAAGCAAGAGTGTTTTTGCTGAGTGCGCAGGGTTAATGTTGTTGGGAGAAAAGGTTCAAGCTGAAAATGATAACTGGATAAATGGTGCAGGAGTATTGCCGTTGAATTTTGAAATACAAAAAAGATTTCAACGATTAGGTTATTACAGGGCAATTGATAGAGATGCCTTATGTATCTATAAAGGGCACGCATTTCATTATTCAAAAGCTATTTCTGTTAATAATAAAGAACTTATTAAGTTTGGATTGTTTAAAGATATGGATACAAAAGCACTGCCTGGAGGCTGGGTTAATGAATCAGGTAATGTACTCGGGACTTATTTGCACTCGTTTTTATTTAATCAGCCCGAGCTTATAATGAATTACTTTATAAAAGGTAAAAAAAATGACAAACTTTGACATAAAACAGCCTGAAATAAAAGACCCGCAAGAGATTGAAAGATTATCTCTTGAAACTATAATGCAAGAAGCAAAATCTTACAGTGGGTTTGCAAATTTTGATGCACAACAGCAAATGGTTGTGCAAAGGATGATACACACTACAACTTGCTTTGAGCAAATTATAGATAACATTGTATTCAGCAATAATGTGGCAGAAAAAATTATAAATCTTATACAAGACGAAGCAAAAATTATTACTGATACTAATATGATAAAATCCGGGCTTAGTAAGATTTATACGGATAAATTTAATAATAAGGTTATCTGTTATGTCTCAGAACCCGACATAAAATCAGAAGCAATAGAACAAGGCATAACCAGAACAGCCGCAGCTGTAAAAAAAGCATTGAAAGAAAACAAAAATACCCCTGTTATTTTGGCTTGTGGCAATGCTCCAACATTTTTATATGCAGCTATTGAGAGTTTAATAATTGATAATCACGATTTATCTGATGTTGCAATGATTTCAATGCCTGTTGGTTTTATAAATGTTGTTGAAAGCAAAGAATATACACTTGAGTTTTTAGAACAGAAAAAAGTTTGTGGCATAACGCTCAAAGGTCGGTATGGAGGCTCACCTTTAGTAGTGAGTGCATTGCACGCTTTATATAAGTTGATTTAGGAGTATGTTATGAGCAAAAAGAATTCTATGGGGTCTGATGTGGTAGATGGATTTGCTTGTAAGCCTAAAGTTTTGGATGCCAATAAGCCTGTCATGTATAGTGCTATACAGTTATTTGTGTGTGATGGGCATAGATGCAAAGAAACTCATCAAGATGACATTGCCAAAAAAATAAGAGCAATTATACAAGAACTGGGTCTAAATAAAGGAACAAACAGAATTAAAGTTACAAAGACGGCTTGTAACGGCGCGTGTAGGTTTAGAAATTTTGCTTATATATATAGAAATGCTTTTTCTGATAATTTTACTCAAGAAAATTCATTTGCAGCCTGGAAACAAGTGCATAAATGGAGTGATGAGCAATGGAGAGAAATGATAATCGCACTGTCAGAAGGTAAGATCCCAGAGTTTGCTGAGCAATTTAAAGTAGAAGATAAAGTTTATGAAGATAGCCAGGATTTATGACTGAGGACAAGATTTTAAAATCAGGATATTCAACAGGCAGTCATGCCACCTCTGCGTTAAAAGCGGCTTTGGTATTGCTTTTAAATAAAGAAATTATTGAAAATGTCGAAATAAATTTGCCGGATGGTGAAGAGGTTAACTTGCCTATTGAGAAAGCTGAAAATGATGAAAATTATGCTAAAGTACATGTGATAAAATCTCACAACGATGATATTGATGTTACAAAAGGCTGCAAGATAATTTGTTATGCCAGCCATAATTTGGATAAAATATCTTGCAATTCTCATCGAATACAACATAAACCCTATGAACTTGCTGCTAATTCCAATAAATTAATTATTTATGCGGGAAAAGGTATTGGAATTGTTACTAAATCGGGATTAAAATCACCTGTTGGCTTTCCTGCAATTAATCCTACAACTTTGCAAATGATGAATATCGCTTTTGCTGAGGTTATGAATAAATTAAAACAAAAAGAGCAGATTGTTTATATTAGCTTTGAAGTAGAGAATGGTGAAGAAATAGCAAAAAATACAGCTAATTTTAAAGCCGGTGTTGTCGGTGGTATATCGTTACTTGGGACTAAGGGTATTGTAAAACCTATCTCTACTGATGCTTATCTGGATTCACTAGATGCAGAAATTAATGTAGCCTCTCAAAATTTTTCAAAACAGGTTGTTTTTACTATTGGAAACTCGTCTTTAGAGTTTGCTCAAAAGTATTATGAATTAGATGATGAGTGCTATATAGAAATAGGAAACTTTGTCTATGACTGTATTCATAAGCTTGTAGATTTTAATTTTAAAAAACTGATTTTATGTGCAAACCTTGGTAAAATGACAAAAATTGCTCAGGCTAAAAAAAATACAAACAATAGATTTGGAGATATTGATTTCGTCTTGGTTAAGCAATGGCTTTTAGAGAATAATTATCCTGAAAAATTGATATCTTTAGCTGATGAAGTTACTACGGTAAAGGCGATTGAAGAGGTTATAGAATCTGAATATGGCGAATGTCTTAAAA
>JANQHM010000006.1 GCA_028282645.1 Candidatus Gastranaerophilales bacterium | reverse complement strand
ATGTAAAAATGCTAATTTTGTAACATTGCTTAATGAAAAAAGTCTGCCGGATCTTTATATTCTTGCAATTTTATGCTTCTCATTAATAAAATACTCATTAATTTATCTCCAAAAATTTTAAAAGGAACAAATAATAATGAAAAAAGATATTGAATACTATATGAGCTTACCTTGGACATATAACTTTGAGTTTGATCCTGAAGATAGCACATATTTTGTAAGAACCCTTGAAGTTAAATGTTGTACTGCAGAAGGTGAAACTCAAGAGGAAGCTTTTTTGAATTATAGAAAAATTCTAAGGCAACATCTTGAGGTTGCTATCAAAGAAAATATTGAAATAGTTGAGCCTGTTAATCCTCAAGATTATAAGGGCAATATTTCATACAGAACCACTCCAGAAAAGCATTTTAGACTAGCCAAAAAAGCAAAGAAGGAAAATATAAGCATTAATAAGCATTAACAAGTTACTAGACCAAGCTGTTGAAAGCCTTATTGATGATGTCGCTTAATCTCGCCAACTAGGCAAATTCTCATCCTTTGTTTCTTCCGGTAAATCGGGGATTGTTAATTCAATCCCCGCCGGAAAAATGACAGTGTCAACATGCTTTGTATTGGCCTGTATTAATATATCAATGTGCTTTTAATTGCCATAATATTTTTAGCTTTAGCTAGGTAATAACTATCACTTAAACTTTTGCTTCTACGTTATTAACAATCTTTTTAGTATCTTCAACAAGCTTGTCCATCTTGCCCTGAGTATCAGTCTCAAAGTAGATTCTTAATAAAGGCTCGGTTCCGCTGGGCCTAATTAACATCCAACTGTTATTGTCCTCAAAATAAAGCTTAACGCCATCCAGTTGATTCTCACGAGAAACCTTCATTCCGCCAACCGCGGAAGGCGCGCTTTCTACAAACATTTTCATTGCCGCATTTTTTGTTTCTTCGGTTAAGCGTAAGTCAAGCCTGTAATTTAAGTACTGACAATCAGTCTCTTTCTTCAAGTCCTCAATAATTTCATATAAAGGCTTATTCTCATAAGCAACAGCTTCTAAAATTGCCAGGTTAGCTACAATACCGTCTTTTTCCGGTATATGTTTAATAATGCTTAATCCGCCGGACTCTTCGCCGCCCACAAGGACATCTTCCTGTCTCATAATCTGGCCAACCCATTTAAACCCGACAGGTGTCTCGTGAACCTTAACATTTCCGTATATTTTAGCGATTTTATCTATCATTTGGCTGGTAGCAACGGTTTTAACAACAGAGCCTTTTTTGCCTTTATTTTTGGCCATATGTCTGAATAAAACAGCAATAACTTCATTTGGAGTAATAAAGTTACCTTTTTCATCAATAACACCAAACCTGTCAGCATCACCGTCAGTACTAAATCCAATAGCAGGTCCCTGCTTAACAACTAATTCCTTTAGCTTGCCTAAAAACTTCTCTTTAGGCTCAGGCATAGCCCCGCCGAATAACGGGTCTCTTTCATTGTTAAGTGTAATTGTTTCAATGCCTGCATCTTCTAATAATGTGTTTAAGTACCCTCTACCGGTAGAAAACAAAGCATCATAATAAACTTTGCACTTTATGTTCTTCTTAATCATATCAAAGTCAATTAAATTATTAACCCACTTAAAATATTCCGGCTTAGGATCAAATTTTTCAATAGTTCCCTTAGTTGCGGACGGCTTAATGAAGGTATTATCACCCGCCTGTAATCTTTGTACGTTGGAAACTATAACATCAGTAATATCAGTAGTAGCAGGTCCCGCATAATCCGGGATATATTTAATACCGCACCATTCAGGAGGATTATGGCTGGCAGTTAACATAAGGGCACCTGCCGTATTATAAAATTTAGCCGCGTAAGCTACAACAGGAGTTGGTGCATCTCTATCAACTACCATAACATTTAATCCAAGATTGCTAAGCGTTTCAGCTGCTCTTTGTGCAAACTTGTCCGCTAAAAATCTCGGATCATAACCGACAACAACCGGCTTGCTTGGATCATATTTAGTTTTAATATATGCAGCTACTGCTTTTGTAACTATTTCTACATTGTCAAAAGTAAAATCCTGAGCTATTATTGCTCTCCACCCGTCAGTTCCGAATTTAATTGCTCTTGCCATAATTTACCTCTCTGTTTTTTATCTCTTTTTATTAAGATTTTTACATAAAGCTTTAGATTCATTTTGTTTTGTTATATTTTAAATTTACCATTAAAATGTTTTTTAGTGAAACTTAAAAGGCTTTATATAATGAATAATAAAAAAAATGAAAAAATTACTAAATCTATCTATTTTCTGGGCCCTGAAGGCTCTTACACCCAAATAGCCGCAGAACATTTTGTTACAAAAATTGATAATATAACGCTGACAGAAAAGCCGCAAGGCTCAATACTAAAAGTGATTGAAAGTATAGACAATAATATTGGTGACATAGGGATTGTACCTATAGAAAATTCAATCGAAGGAATAGTAAGGGAGACTATTGACAATCTTCTAACAACCTCATCAAGAGTATTGATCGGCGGAGAAATTATTTTACCTATAGCTCATTGCCTAATAAGCAAATCAACTGATATGTCTAAAATAAAAAATATAGCATCGCACCCGCAGGCATTAGCCCAATGTAGATATTATATAGCCAAAAACTTTGGTAATGCTGTTAAAACTGACCCCCTGGGCAGTACTTCAGAGGCAGTTAAAAGACTGGGTAACCTTAATGATAGTTGGGCAGCCATAGGCACATCCAGAGCAGCTGAGCTGTATGGTTTTAATATACTTGATAGAGATATAAACGATATTAAAGATAATTATACAAGGTTTCTTAAATTAACCTCAGAGCCTTGCTCTTCTACAGGTAATGATAAAACCTCAATTGTTTTTTCAACGGCAAATACACCGGGTGCGCTGGTGGATATATTAAAAGCCTTTAAAGATAATAATATTAATTTGTCTTATATTGAGTCAAGACCATCAAAGCGGGTTTTTGGTGATTATTCTTTCTTTATAGATTTTGACGGACATATGGAAGATGAGCCGGTAAAGAAAACAATAGGCTCAATCATCTCAAAAATCACTTTTTATAAATTTTTAGGGTCTTATCCTAAAGCTGGTGGCAGTAAATGATAAATTTTGATTCTTTAACCCTAAAGGCACTTATGCAAGAGCTTGAACCTATGCTTTCTCCGGGTAGAGTTCAACGTGTGCAGCAGCCCGGCAGGCACGAGATTTTACTGAGTATAAGAGCGCACGGAAAGAATCATAAACTATATATTTCAGTTAACCCAAAATATCCGCATGTCGCAGTACTAACAGACAAAGGCAAAGAGCTAAGGCATATAGAAATACCTCAAAAACCGCCGATGTTCTGTATGCTTTTAAGAAAATATATGGAAGGCACCAGGATACTAAGAATAAATCAACCCAAGCACGAGCGTATATTAGAAATATACTTTGAAAGTTATAATGAACTGGGCGCAAAAATTCCCCTGGTGCTAGCCTGTGAATTCATGGGTAAATATAGTAACATTGTATTATATAACTACGAAAACAATGTTATAGCAGGTTGCGCTCATAACGTAGGACCCGAAAAAAGCAGAGAGCGCGAACTTGCCGGCGGGCTTCCCTATATTTATCCTCCCAGGCAAAATAAAATTAATTTACTTAATCTTAATGAAGAAGAATTTTTTCAACAGGCAAAAGCTTTATCAATGCCTATAAATACTTGGCTAAACAGAACCTTTTTTGATATAAGCCTTGCCATGGCAAATGAATTATGCGAATTATCATCTATAATTATCAAAAAAGATGAAATTTGTTCAATAACTAAAGAAAGAATATCAGTTTTGTATAATAAAGCTAGAGACTTGCTTTTATTAAAGGATTTGACACCTTGCATATCTAGTGATAAAAAAATATATTCAATATTTAATTACGAAGAAAATCAGTCTACACAGCTAGACTCTGTTAATACTATGGTAGATGAGTATTTTGGACACTATATTTTTGAAGATAAATTCGGCAGACTTAAAGCAAGCTTGTATCAAACCCTTAAAAAGTCTTTAGACAGAGTTTTACAAAGGATTAAAGACCACTCTAAAAATTTAACTTCTTATGAAAAAATACAAAAATACAAGCAATACGGCGATATAATTATGGCTAACTTGTATCAAATTGAGCAAGGTGTTGACAACGTTGAGTTATATAACTTTTTTGATGAGAATAAGCCTGTAAAAATAATTTTAGATCCTTTATTATCAGCTTCAGTAAATGCACAAAAGTATTATAAACGCTATAATAAAGCAAAAAATGCTATAAAAATTAGCCAGGAAATTTTAGAAGGGCTCGAATCTGAGAAAAAATACCTTGAAAGTATACAAGTAAGCATTAATCAAGCCCATACTTTCGACGATCTTTTTCAAATTCAAGAAGAGCTTTATAAGGAAAATATAGTTTCTTTGTACCAACAGCAAGTTAAGAGAGATAAAAAATCCTCTAAAAAGATTGAATTGCTTACATATAAGTCTTCTGACGGGTATGATATTTATGTAGGCAAAAATAACAAGCAAAATGACTACATCGTACAAAAGCTATCCTCGCCTTTGGATATATGGCTTCATACACAGGAAATACCCGGTTCTCATGTATTAATTAAAATAATATCCCCCGATACTGAAATACCCGAGACTACCATCCACGAAGCTGCAAACATAGCGGCATGTTACAGCCAGGCTGGCCAATCTTCAAACGTGCCCGTTGTTTATACCAGGCGCAAGTTTGTTAAAAAGCCTTCGGGCTCCAAGCCGGGGTTTGTTATTTACACTCACGAAAAAACCCTATTTGTAAACCCTGACAAAGAAGTTATAGCTTGATTGAGTTTTAATGAACCTCCTCGACCCAAGGGTCAAGGTATTTTATCGAATAAAATTTTTATCCACCCCTTGCACCTCATAGGGTGAAATTTTTTCTTGACTTCGCTTTCCGTAGGTTTCACTGATTCGCTCGGTCCTAAAATCAAAACAAATACTCAGCTATATGAGCGGATTCATAATTTGCCTTGCCGCTTTTTGTATTTGTATAAAGTGTTATAACTTGCTCCTCAGGGATGTTTTGCCACTTAATAAACCTTTCAGGTTTTTTATTATAGCCTTTGGGCTGTATAATCTCGGAAGCCAGAATATAACTTTTACTGTAATTATTGCCGTAGCTTCCCAAATATAAGCTTGTCCCCTTTTTAAAAGCTATAACAGTTTCACCGTCAGTCATTACAAAATTAGTTATAGGGCTGTAAGTAGCCTTATATCCGTCAGGTAGTATTTTATATTTTGTTTCGGCGATTTCCAGCAGCTCTAAAACTGATTTTACAAATATACTTCTGAACTTATTAATACCAATATCTTTAATTTTAAGATATTTAGGGTCAATGTCCGTCTTTTCTTCCAGCCTGGAAAGTATATAGTGAAATATCATTTCTGAATCCACAACTACTTTATGGTTACCGGGTGCGTATTTATTTAATATTTTAGTCTGCACAGCGGGTTTAGCCATACCAACAAGCGTACCATTATGCATAAAGCTCCAGTGCTTGTATATAAACGGATGAGTATTATCAGGCGTAACAGTAGTTTTATCTGATGCCGCCCTTATATGACCTAAAATAACAGTTGGATTACTTTTTATCAGCTTTTTTACTGATTTCTTAAAATATCTGTCTTTATAAGCGGGCTTTATACCTGTATATTTTGTAATAGATTGATTATTTGTATAAGCTTTAATACCCCAGCCATTAGTATTGCCCTTTAAAAGTCTTCTTTTATATAATCTTGAGTTTAAGTATTGGCTATTTGTCATATTACTTGCTTTATAAATTTTAAAAACAGTTTTCCTCTTGGGTCTGCTTTGTTTTACAAGAGAATTTCTCCCTTTTAAAAGGATTTCTCCTACTAAACTTTGATTATTGGGAGATTGAATAATTGCCACCATCCTACACGCTAAAGACATCGGAACAGAAGCCACCAGTAAATAACCGGTTAAAATTATAGTAAGTAATTTTTTTATCATATTTTGCATCGATGTAACCTCTTTAACGGATATCCACTAATATTAAAGCAGAAAATAAAAAAAATTTATTGTTCGGGTTTTTTAGGTTAAGAAATATAATGATTTGCTTAATCAAAATTGATGTTTAACTCTATTTTTTATTTAATATTCTAGTAGGTTAGGATATATATTTTATTTTTTAAATATTTTAAAAAAATAATAAAGCA
The DNA here is from genome assembly GCA_028282645.1 of Candidatus Gastranaerophilales bacterium. Taxonomy (GTDB): domain Bacteria; phylum Cyanobacteriota; class Vampirovibrionia; order Gastranaerophilales; family JANQFW01; genus JANQFW01. The sequence goes on along the minus strand of JANQHM010000006.1, from coordinate 16,980 downwards.
ATAGATTAGCAATAGATTATGGAAAATTTTACAAAAGGGGTAAAAAGGCTATATGATGAATCTCCTCAAAACTAAAAAAACTAGCATACTAGTACTGGCAATAGTTTGTATTTTCTTTTTCTTTTTTCAATTGGGAAGTTACAAGCTTATTGACGTTGATGAGCCACGTTACGCAGAAGCTGCAAGAGAAATGGTGGAATCCTCAGACTATATTACACCTTATTTTAATTATCAACTAAGGTTTGATAAGCCTGTTCTTTTTTACTGGCTTATTGCAGGATCTTATAAAGTATTTGGAATTAATGAATTTGCCGCGAGATTCCCCTCTGCACTGCTGGCAACAGCTTTAGTATTTTTTACTTTTATATGGGGACGTATGGTTATATCAAATACCTTTGGGCTAATTAGTGCTGTTATATTGGCAACTTTTTTAGAGATAATTGCACTTGGACGAATGTCCATAACCGATATGACTCTGGCGTTCTTTATTTGTGCCACTATATTTTCGGGATATCTTGGTTCATTTACAGATGATAAATATAAAAAATACTGGTGGTGGGTGGCCTACGCTTTTAGCGGGCTGGCTGTCCTTACAAAAGGACCTGTAGGCTTCGGGCTTCCGGCTATTGTATTTGGTATTTATTTCCTTTTAACAGGCCAATTAAAGAAAAATTTAAATATAAAATATGTTTTGCCCGGGCTATTAATTTTTTCTACTATTGTAGTGCCCTGGTATTATCAAATTATAAAAATTTACGGAAAGGACTTTGTTGATTATTTCTTTTTAGATCATAATCTTAACAGGTTTGCCACTAAAAAGTTAGGACATCTGCAACCGTTTTATTTTTATTTTATTGTAGTTTTTGCCGGTGCTTTTCCCTGGATTACATATTTTATAGCTTCTTTAATAAAATATACAGGACAATTAATTAAAAATATTAATATAAACAAAATTAAAAAATTTAAAATAGACTTATTTCAAAATGCTGAGAATAAAATTAAAACATTATTATATTGTTTTACCTGGTTTTTAACGATATTTATTTTCTTTAGCTCTGCAAATTCCAAGTTATTAACATATATTTTATCATTATTTCCAGCCATTGCCCTAATAACAGGTTATCTCTGGTATGAATATATTAATGATAATAAAAATAACAGAAGCATAAAATATTCTGCAATAGCATTTGGTCTAATATGTTTGATTATTGCTATAGGGCAATTGTTCTTCTTTAACAATATCTTGCCTAACGAGGTAAGGACAAATACTCAGTTTGTAAATATTCCGTCAATAGCACTATTTTTAATAACTGCATGTATGGCAATAGTTTTTGCGTTAAAAAATAAAAAAATACTTATACTAAGTAGCAAGCCGGTTTTGATGACAGGACTTGCTTTTATATTATTGTATAATGTAATGCCATTAGTTTATAATGCAGGTCAAAAAGACCTTATAAGCTACGTAAACTTTGTAAAAGAAATGCCAGGTGCTAAATTATATACATACAGCCTGGTAAAACCAAGTGTTGTTTTCTATTCTCAAAAAGAAATACCTCATATTAGTGACCATAATTATGAATATTTTGATAAAGTTTATAATGACACTGCTCCAAGCTTTATAGTAGTCAGGAATAGACATTTAGATGAATTGAAACAAAGGTATAATTATTTTTTAATGAATCGCGGCGTAAGGTATAGCTTAATTTCAAACATAAATGCAAAGTTTTTTAAGGGTGAATAATATGGCAGCAATTTTAACAGGAACTAAAGCTGGTTTAGATATATCGGTTGTTATACCGGTTTATAACGAGGTTCAAAATGTAAAACCTCTTTACTATTCAATTAAAGAAGTGATAGAAGGGTTAAATAAGGTTTTTGAAATAGTTTTTATCGATGATGGCTCAAATGACGGCACTTGTGAAGTACTAAAAGCACTTGCCGACGATGAGCCTAACGTAAAAGTTATCAGGTTCAGAAGGAATTACGGTCAAACAGCAGCAATGGCAGCAGGCTTTGATCACGCATCCGGTGATATTGTTGTTACTCTTGATGGCGATATGCAAAATGATCCCACAGATATCCCTATGTTAATCGACAAGCTTGATGACGGCTATGACGTTGTAAGCGGATGGAGAAAAAACAGAAAAGACAATGTTTTAATAAGAAATATTCCTTCAATAATAGCTAATAAAATAATAAGCAAAATGACAGGAACTCAACTTCACGATTATGGTTGCTCTTTAAAAGTTTATACAAAGGATATCGCAAAAGCCTTATCTCTATATGGGGAAATGCATAGATTTATACCTGCTCTGGCTAGTATAGAAGGTGCAAATATTGTTGAAGTTCCCGTAAAGCATCACGCAAGAAAATTTGGTGAAAGCAAATATAACATTTTAAAAACATTTAAAGTTGTTTTAGACTTGATAACAGTTGTTTTTTTCAGAAAATTTATAACAAGGCCTTTACATATGTTTGGAAGGCTCGGAATGTTATTTTTTGCTATTGGCTCATTGGCGGGCTTTTATTTAATAATAGATAAGTTTATATTTGGTATGGATATCGGAAGCAGACCATTGTTAATACTAACTGTGCTCCTGGTTATGATGGGTGTGCAGCTAATAAGTTCCGGTATCTTGGCCGAAATAATGATAAGGACTTATTACGAGTCTCAGAATAAAACCATTTATAGGGTTAGAGAAATATACAGTAAGGATGAATAAAATTGACAAATAAAAAGTATATCAAGTTTATAGCAAAGGCAATGGTAAGTATTGTTTTTATAACTTTTCTATTGTTAAACTCTGATATAAAACAAGTTTATAATCAATTATGCAGTATAAATATTTTTTATTTTATAGTTTGCATTATTTTATATTTATTTGGTCAAATAATAAGTGCATATAAATGGAAAATATTGTCTGAAGCTATTGGCTTTAAAAATAAGTTAAAAAATTATATGGATTTTTATTTTATAGGTATGTACTTTAACTTGTTTTTACCTACAACAATAGGCGGTGACGTTGCAAAGGGGTATTATTTATCAAAGTCTGATGAAAGAAAGAGAAAAAGTCCTGCTATTTATACAATTTTAGCAGAACGCTTTACAGGTGTGGTCATAATAATATGGATGGCAACCATAACTATGTTTTTACCCATCGGTTCTTCAGTCCCGATCAGCTTTAAGCTTATGATGGTTCTTTTAACAGGTATGGTTTTATTTTTAACGCCTGTTTTTCCTGTTTTTATGGAAAAAACAATGGGACATAAAAATATTGTCAGAAAAATATTAAATGATACGGATGTTTACTGGAAATCGCCCAAATTAATTTTTAATGCTTTAATATGGTCATTTGCGTTTCATACGACTATAATATTTATACATATATTTATTGGTTTAGCACTAGGATTAAAAATACCTGTTTTATTTTATCTTATTGTTTATCCAATGACAGCTATAGTAGGATTTATACCGATTGCCTTTAACGGTATTGGCCCCAGAGAGGCTGCTTATATTTATTTTTTAACATTAATTGGTATAAACAGTTCTTCAGCTTTAGCTTTTAGTATATTATGGTTTGCAATTGTACTTGTATCCAGCTTTTTTGGCGGTATATTTTATTTAAGAAGAAAACAGGAAAAATTGCCTACGGAAAAAGAACTGGAACAAGAAGATGAAGTCCTTAATATAGATGAGTTGATAGATATAAATGATGAAAATACAGGATCTCAAACAGTATAGTAATTTATTAAATATAATAATATTTATAACATTAAGTTTTATAGTATTAGGTTTTTGTTATTATTTAAGCAAGTTTTTTATTGAGCCAAAAGCCTATGACTTTGTCATTAGAATTACAGCAAAACAAAATGCTTCAAACAATATAGTTAACGTTTTAATTGACGATCAATCCATTACAAAACTAGGTAGATGGCCTTGGGACAGAAATTATTATGCTGATATTTTTGAATATCTTGAAAAGCACGGCAATGCAAAGATTGTTGTATTTGACTCTGTAATTATTTCTTATGACAAAACAGAGAGTGAAAAAGAATTTTTTAAAAGAATATCCAAGCTTGATAATCTTATTTTAGGTATGTTTTTCAGTAAACAAAAAGATTATTTTAATTACGATAATGAAGATGAACTCTCAAAATTACTGAAAACAAAGTTTGCCTTAAGAGTAAAAGATAACAGAGCTCAAAACATAATATCTAAAACAGCCTATAATAGTTCTTCTTATGCATTGCAAGAGTTGTTATATGGAGTTAATTCAATAGGTTCAGTTCTGTCCCAACCTGATGATGACGGCATTATAAGAAAAAATGAACCTGTTATTTATTATAAAGGCAATTATTATCCTTCATTATCACTGGCTGTATTCTTAAAATTAAATAAAAATTCTGAATTAATCATTGATAATAAATATTTAAGCACAAAAAATAATACTAAAATTAAAATGCCTTTAGATTTTACTTCTAATGGTATTTTTAGTTATATAAAATGGTATAAACCCATAAATACTAATAATATGCACTCTTATAATAATTTTAGTGCCTGGAAAATCATAAAATCTTATGAACAAATAAAAAAGGGTGAAAAGCCTATAATTTCTCCTGATAAGTTTAAAAATAAAATAGTTGTAGTCGGAGTTACGGCAACAGCACTTAAAGACATAAAAACAACCTCTGTAAGAAAAGACCATCCCGGAATTGATATACAAACAACTTGTATAGATAATATTTTAAATAATGATTTTATGGTGAAACCACCACAATACATATCAATTCTGACTTTATTGCTAATATTTGCCTTAACTTTGTTAATCGTAATGACAATGTCGCCGTTATACGGATTTCTTTCAATTATAATACTTAGTTTAGGATATTTACAATTTTGTGTTTTTATAAGCTATCCAAATAATTTAGCTTTAGATATAATAACTCCGCAGCTTTTTATATTGTGCACAGTAGCTTTAAGCTCAGGCTTTAAGTATTTTCAGGTTGACAGCAAGAAAAAACATATTCAAAAAGTAATGGAAAAATACGTCTCTAAAGACGTTATGATGAATATTTTAAACAATATTGATTCTACAAAACTCGGAGGTAAGCGCGCGCAAATAACGGCCCTGTTCGCTGATATAAGAGGATTTACTACTATTGCAGAAACCCTGGAGCCTGAACAGGTGAGTTCTATTCTTAATCACTATTTTAGCGCAATGGTACCCATTATTCTTAAACATAACGGTGTTGTAGATAAATTTATGGGTGATGCTCTTCTGGCTATTTTTGGTGCTCCTATTGAAAGTCAAGATCACGCACAAAATGCTGTTAACGCTGCCGTGGAAATGCTGGGGGAAATATCTTCTCTTCAGGAACAATGGCTAAAAGAAGGAAAGCCTTATATAGAAATCGGTATAGGAATAAATACAGGTATAGCATTTGTGGGTAATATAGGCTCGGAAGACAGGCTGGAATATACCGCAATAGGTGATACAGTTAACATTGCAAGCCGCTTGGAATCCTTTAATAAAGTTTATAAAACCAAATTATTAATAAGCTCATCCACATATGAGCAAGTAAGTGATACAATAGAAATTAGAGAAATTAATTCAGTTCTTGTTAAAGGGCGTTCAGAAAAATTAAACATCTATGAAGTAAAAGGATTAAAAGAAAATAAATAATTTTATGACAATAGCAGATAAACATAAAGATAATATAGACCTTTTAAAAAAAGCTATAGAAGTGGAAGTAAATCACAACTATATTGATATAAAAGGTAAAAAATACAATTTTTCTAGATTTGTCCTTAATGAGTTGAGGAGTTTCAAAAAAACAGATCCTGATAATCCGGGCTGGGAGTATTTACATGATATTTTTGAAAGCTATGCTACAACAACGTTAGCTAATAGAATAAAATATATAAAACAATTAATAAAATACTTAGAAAGTCCAAATCCTGCCCCCAAGAAGAAAAAAACAGCCACCACCGATCAAAAACCGGAAGATGTAGAGATTATGTATGTAAAAGGAGTCGGACCCAAAGTCGGAGCGTTATTAAATAAAGTCGGTCTGTACACGGCTTATGATTTGCTTCATTACTACCCAAGAAAACACCTGGATTATTCGGAGAGAACAAATGTTGCAGACTTAGAAATTGATCAAGAAGTTACTGTATTTGGAACTATCAAAAATACAAGAGTTTTTACAAGCTCAAAACGCTCAAGTTTAACTATAGTAACTATTTCTGTTTATGATGGAACAGGTGTAGTAACAGCCAGCTGGTTCCACGGCAAGTGTAATAGATTTATAATGGAACGCTTAAAATCACAGTATCCAAAAGGTGCAGGTATAATTCTCTCAGGTAAAGTAAAATACGATGATTATGCTGGATGCTTCTCAATAGATAAGGCGCAGGCTGAGCTTTTAACAGGGGATTTTGATTCTGATGAGGCTTTAGAGGGGAAATCTTTACATCTTGCGCGTATAGTACCTGTTTATTCACTTACAGAAAATTTACATGTAAAAACTTTAAGAAAAGCTATACATAATGCTATTCAACTGTTTGCGGATAATTTAACAGATCCGCTTCCTAGATATATACAGGAAAAATATAATTTAATAGATAAAACAACAGCCATAAGCCAAGTACATTTTCCAGATTGTAAACAAAACCTTGAAGCTGCAAAAAAAAGACTAATTTTTGATGAGTTTTTCCTTGTACAGCTTAGGCTTGCAGAAATGAGAAAGCAAGTAAAAACCTGTAGTTCGGGATTTAAAATAGAAACTCAAAAGGATGGGCTTGTTAGTAAATTTATAAAATCATTGCCTTTTAAGCTTACAAAAGGACAGGAAAACGCTTTTGAAGAAATATTAGAAGATATAGCAAAGCCTGAGCCAATGCATAGGCTTTTGCAAGGAGATGTAGGTAGTGGTAAAACTGTTGTTGCTTGTTTATCTATGCTGGCTGCTGTTGAAAATGGCTTTCAGACAGCTATTATGGCTCCAACAGAAATTTTGGCAGAGCAGCATTACAAGAATTTTATAAACTGGCTAACTCCTTTAGGCTTGAGTGTAGGTTTATTTGTAGGTAAACAACGTGTTAAAGCCAGAAGAGAAATGCGCCAAAATTTACAAAGCGGATTAATTCACATTGCAGTGGGTACACATGCCTTAATACAAGATGATGTTGAATTTAAAAATTTGGGATTGATTGTAATTGATGAACAACACAGATTTGGTGTGAAGCAAAGAACAGAATTGAAAAATAAAGGTACCCTTAATGAATGCGCTATTTCCCCTGAAATGCTTACAATGACAGCAACTCCAATACCGCGGACATTAGCTTTAACGCTGCATGGCGACTTGGATTTAAGTATTATAAATGAATTGCCTCCAGGTAGAAAGCCTATAAAGACGGTTCTTGTAACGGGAAAAGATAAAAATAAAGCCTATAAATTAATAAGAAAAGAAGTAGAAAAAGGCCATCAGGCTTATATTGTTTTTCCTTTGATTGAAGAATCAGAGAATCTATCTGCAAAGGCTGCAACACAAGAAGCTGAAAAGTTAAAAGAAACTGTATTTCCTGATCTAAATATAGGACTTGTTCATGGCAAGCTTTCTCCTGCTGATAAAGACAAGGAAATGGAAAAGTTTAGAGATGGAGAATATCATATATTAGTAAGCACAACTGTTATTGAAGTTGGTGTTGATGTTCCTAATGCAACGGTTATGTTAATAGAAAATGCGGAAAGATTTGGATTGTCTCAGCTACACCAGTTAAGAGGTCGAGTTGGAAGGGGTAAAACTAAATCTTATTGTGTTTTATCTGCTAATGTGAATGCTCAAGGTACGCGCGAGCGATTGGAAGTAATGGAGCAGACAAACAATGGATTTATTGTTGCGGAAAAAGATTTGGAAATCAGAGGGCCTGGTGAGTTTGTCGGTACACGCCAAAGTGGTTTGCCTGATTTGATACTTGCTGATATTGTTAAAGATGCAAATATATTAGAACTTGCAAGGGCTGCTGCATTTGAGTTTTCTGATGAGCACAATATAGATGATTTTCCTTCTTTAGCGACCATTATAAAGCAAAAAATTCAGGAGGGTTTTGAACTATAATGAACTGAGAAAAATGTAAGTTATTAGAAGAGGTAGAATGCTTAACATTTAAATTTAACATTATTGAATAATCCGAAAAGTATTTTAGGAATAGTATAATACCCGATTATTATATTTATTATGGAGGTATCTATAAAGTGCACGGTGCAGAAATGCAATTATTTGGAATGCCCGGAATGTTTATTGCAGGTTTTATTTTATTCTTGGCCTATATTTTTATTGCTACTGAAAAAATACCTAAAGTAACTATAGCAATGTTAGGTGCAGCAATAACATTGCTTTTAGGTCTGGTAAAACCTGAAGCAGCATTCCACCACGTAGATTTTGCAGTAATATTTTTGCTGGTTAGTATGATGATTATTGTAAATATTGCAAGTAGAAGCGGCATGTTTAATTGGCTAGCTATAGAAATGATTAAATTCACCAAAGGAAAACCCAAGTACGTTTTAGCAGCTCTTGCACTATTTACAGCAGTCGCATCAGCTTTTTTGGACAATGTAACCACAGTAATACTCATTATGCCGGTAACATTTGTAATAGCAAGGGAATTGAAAACAGATCCAATTCCTTTTTTAATTACTGAAATTTTAGCGTCTAATATTGGAGGTACAGCTACCCTAATTGGGGATCCGCCTAATATCATTATAGGTATAGCTGCTAATTTAGGATTTATGGACTTTGTATATACATTAACACCTGTAGTTGCAGTTACTTTTACGATTTGTATTGCATTATTAATGCATATGTTTAAAAAAGATTTACAGGCGACCCCTGAACAAATGGCACTTGTTACAAAGCTTGACAACTCTAAGTCCATAAAAGACAAAGATTTAATGATTCGCTCAGGAATTGTATTAGCTCTTGTTATTCTTGGATTTATACTTCATGATTTAATTCATATTCACGTATATGTTATAGCAATGCTTGGTGCCAGCATTCTTTTGCTGTTTGAATCGCCTTGTCAGATTATTCATGATCTGGAGTGGGGAACTGTTTTCTTTTTTGTAGGTTTGTTTATTATAATCGGTGGCCTTGTAGAAACCGGCGGGATTAAATTATTAGCCGGGCAACTTCTCAATATTACTCAGGGAGATTTAAATTTAACCAGTATGTTGGTATTATGGGCTTCGGGCATCTTGTCGGGTATTGTTGATAATATACCTTACACAGCTACTATGGTTCCTTTAATACAAGAATTAAAAACCTCAATGGATATAATACCGCTTTGGTGGGCTTTATCATTGGGAGCATGCCTTGGAGGAAACGCTACAATAATTGGAGCTGCTGCAAATGTTATAGTTTCAGAGACTTCTGCTGCTGCGGGACATAAGATTTCGTTTATGAGATTTCTTAAGTATGGTGCTTTAATTACGTTTATTTCATTAGTATGCAGTTCAATTTATATGTATTTAATGTTTTTAAAATAATTATTAAAAAAATATTAAAAAAATGCCGGAACAAATAAAATCTCCGGTATTTTTTGTATAAATTTTTTAATGTGGTGCTACCTTAAAAATAGCCTCTTCCCTAATGAGATTTAATATAAAGAGCAATAATATTAAAAATAATAAAAGTCTATTAACGGTTCAAGAAAGTTTGATACTTTAAAATGGCCAGATTTAACTTTATATTAAATAATTTAAAAAATACATATAATAAACTTTTTGAAAAAAAAAATTCATTTATTATTTTTTTTATACTTATATTTTTGTTTATCCTAGCTGACTTTTTTGAAACTTTTATATATAAGGTCAGTATTTATTTTCATTTTTTAGAAGTTATACTTTTTATATTTATTTTGGCATTTATTATAAAATATTATCTTTTACAGTTTAGGAAAGAGAAGCATATAGCAGAACGAGAGGCTTTATTTAGAGATATTATTGAATCCACCAGTACAACCTTTGATATTAATAAAATTAGAAGTAATTTGGTTAATAAAATTGGTAAAGCTTTTGATGCCGATCTTTGTGTGATTGGAGTGTTTGATGCTACAACGAAAGGTTTTAAACTTATTCCTCTGGATGAGCATTCAGAATATCGCTCTTCTTCCGATATAAGGAGTATTGTAGATTATGAGTCCAACCCGGAAGTTGAAGACTACTTTAATAAAAAATCATCGAAGGATAAGATAATTGTATATTCTGATATTTCTAAATTTTTAGAAGAAGAAAATTTAACCGGAACAAAAGTAGAATTATTCTTAAAAGATTTTGAATTTAAGTCTTCCTTTATCGTATATATTTTTTATGAAGATCAAGTTGTTGGAGCTTTGGGGATTCACTATATTAAAAAGTATGTTGACTTCAGTCAAGATGATATAGATTTTTTTAAAACATTATCTCTTCCGATTGGCAATGTACTTTATCAAGCTTTATTATATAGAAAAGTTAAAGAAACCGCAAAGCGAGAGACCTTGTTAAGAAAGTTGGATCACGCAATAAGAAGCTCTCTTGATATAAATATATTAAAAAAAACTATTGTTACTGAAATAGGAAAGTCTTTAAATGCTGACAGATGTACCATTGTCCAGGTTGATATAAATACAGAAAAATTTTTAATTGTTGATGAATATTCTGAATATCTTGCTTCCTCTGAGTTTAGGAGTGCTATTGGACTTGATTTTGAAGCTAAAGAATTGGAGTCTTTTAAAGAAAGTCTGCAGTCCAAAAAAAAAGATCGTGTTATTCAGGATATAAATAATCCGCCTGAATATTATGGAGCCAATGAAGTTAATATTTTAAAAGAATATGGTATTAAATCGGCATATGAAATACCTGTAACTTATGGCGAAAAAGTTTTAGGGGGTTTATTAATAGATTATTTAATAGAAAACAGACCTTTTTCAGAAGAAGAGCTGAATTTTATCAGAGCACTTGCAGATCAGGCCGGAATTGCACTATATCAAGCGAATCTATATAAGACAGTTAAGCAGGCAGCAGAAAAAGAAGCACTAATAAGAAACATAATTGAAACCAGCAGAAGCACCCTTGATGTCAAGCAAATAAAACATACTATCGTAAATGAAATAGGTAAAACTTTTAAAGCTGACAGATGTAATATTTTTGAATTTGACCTTGATACTCAGGGATTTGCAATGCCGGACGAGTATTCGGAATATTTATCATCACCTGATATAAAAAGTATTCAATTTATGGAGCCTGAATACGAAGAAGCAGCAAATTTCTTTTTTAAAAAATTTAAAGGAAAAGAAGAAATTAACTGGATCAATGCTGATAAGTTTATTAGAGAAAATCATTTGGAAAATACATTATTAGCAAACTTTATAAAAGAATATGAGATTAAATCATCAATAAATGTGCCTATATTTTACAGAAATTTATTAATCGGTTACCTAGCGGCAGATTTTGCATATGAATGCACTTTAGAAGATCTGGGCTTTTTTAGAGTTTTAGCGGGACAGGCAGGCATAGCACTTTATCAAGCCAAATTATATGAAAAAGAAATAGAAACAGCAGAAAGAGAAAGACTTTTAAGGGATATTATCAGTATTATCAGTGGTACTTTGGATATTAATAAAATAAAACAATCTATTACAGAATCAATAGGCAATGCATTTAACTTTGACAGATGCTTTATTATTGAATATGATCCTGATAAAGATGTGCTTCTTACTGTTAATGAACACTCAGAGTATAGATCTTCTAAAGATATAAAAAGTGTAGCGGGATTTGATTTTTCACAAGAGAGTGTTTCTACATTTAAAGACTGGGGGAAAAGCAAGGAAGAAATTTTTGTAGCCAGTACACGGGCTTTTGTTGAAAAAAATAAAGAGTCAATAGGTGAAGGATTAAAGGATTATGTTGAAAAGTATGATGTTGAATCTGCTTTTCAGCTTGGATTGTATTATGGTGATCAGTATTTAGGTGTTTTAGTCGGTCATTCTAAAAAAATACTTACTGATTATACAAATGAAGAGAGAGAATTTCTTAAAACTCTTTCAATTCAGACAGGAATAGCACTTTATCAGGCTAAACTTTATGAACGTCAAAAAAAATCAGCAGAAAGAGAGTCTTTACTAATAGAAGTTATAAGCAGTATAAGAAGTACATTAGATCTTGAAGAAATACTTAAAATAATATGTGAAAAAGTTGCCAGGGTCTTTAATATTGAAAGAGTTACGATAACAGAGCATCCAGAAGTGCCTGACTACAGTATTTATAAAACACATCAGGAATATAAGGCTAGAGAAAGTATTATAGGCGTTAAAGAAATTATAATATCTGAAAATGTTTCAACATATTGGGGAAAAAATTTAGTTGGAGAGGGAAAAATTATAGCTATTGATAATATGCAAGAATCAGATATTCCTGATTTTTTAAAGGATTTTTATATGCCAATAGATGTTAAATCAATACTTGGAGTACCCATAGGGAAAGATAATAATCAATGGGGATTTTTTTTATTGTCAAAACTTGATGAATACAAGCATTGGACGGAAGAAGAAATAGAATTATTAAAGGCAATTGCTGATCAGTTATTCACGGCTATAAAGCAAGCTCAACTTTATGAAAAAGAAAAGGAAACAGCAGAAAGAGAAAGACTAATAAGAAAATTTATAGAAACATCCAGAAGTACTTTGGATAAAGAAATCTTTAAAAGTGTTATTTCAGATGAAGTAGGTAATACATTTTCTGCGAACAGATGCTATTTTTCAAGTTTTGATAAAAAGAAAAATCGTGCTATTCCTCTTGAGTATCAATATGTATCCGGTGAAGATATTAAGAAAATTCCCTATATTCATCCATATAAAACCGCCTTAAAATATTTTAGAGAAATTGTTGTTAGTGAAGGTGCTTTTATAGTTAATGATACTGAAAAATTTAGTGAAAAATATCCAAAAGAACCGGTTTGTTCAGAAAAATATTTTAAAGAATATGACATTAAGTCAATTTTTGCTTTTCCTGTTTGGGATACTGAAAATGAGACAGCATATTTAACACTGCATTACACGAAAAAAAAGGTGCAATTGTCGAATGAAAATATTCAATTAATAAAAATTCTTGCTGACCAGGCATCAGTTGCATTTATTCAAGCTGATTTATTTGAAAGAGAAAAACAAACAGCAAAAAGAGAAACCTTACAAAGAAATATTATAGAATCAATAAGAAGTACTATTGATAAGTATGAACTAAAAAGTATTCTTGTAAATACAATTGGAGAATATTTTAATGCAGATAGAATATTATTCTCTGAGTTTGATGAAAACAATAATATGTATTACCCGGTGGATAAATATTCAGAATATTTATCAGGTCCGGATGAGAAAAGTTTTATTAATTATGATTGGTCTGATCCATCAATAAGAGAATATATTCAGCCTTTAATAGAAAAAAAAGAATTAAATATATTTTGCTGGAATGAATATATAAAGGAAAATCCCAAAAGTCAGGCTTTTACTGAACTTTTTGAAGATGCAGATGTGCAGTCAAGTTATAATATTCCTGCTATTTATGGCGATAAAATTATAGGTTACTTTTGCATTGAGTTTACTCGCAAAGAATACAAGTTCTCTATAGAAGAACTTAATTTGATAAGAGATATATGTAGCCAGACTGCAATTGGACTTTATCAGGCAAAACTTTATGAAACGATAAAACAAACTGCGCAGAGAGAAAGAATTTTAAGGGAAATAATCAGTACCATCAGCAGTACTCTTGACTTTAACAAGATAAGAAAGACTTTGGTCACACGGTTAGGAGAGACAATAGGATCCGATTTTAATATTCTTTATATCCAGGATCTTGACACCAACAAATTTATAACAATTGATGAATATTCCGTACATCTTTCATCATCTGGGATAAAAAGTCCTATAGGAACTAATATAATTGAAGATTATGGCTGGGGAGATCTTTTTAGAACCGGTGAAATGGCAGAAGTTCTTTACTCTAGGGTTGAAGATTTTAAAAGAAAATTTAATATTTATGGCACTATAGGTGAACAATTCTTTGATAAATATAAGATTAAATCTTGCATTGCAATACCGGTAAAGTATGCGGATTTATTGCTTGGAGTATTGGCAATGAACTATACAAAACAATATAAGACAATTACAGAAGAAGATATAAATTTTGTAAGGACAGCTGCAAATCAGGCTGGAATTGCACTATATCAGGCAAGGCTTTACGAAAATCAAAAAAAATCAGCAAAAAAAGAAAAGCTCTTAAGAGAAATAATAAGTGAAATAAGAGGTTCTCAGTCTCTTGATGAAGTATATAACTATATTTTACGTAAGTTTACGGATATTTTTCATGCAGATAGATGTGTTTTCCTGGAAACTCCTAATTATAAATATGAAACACCTCATGTAAAATATGAATATATAAGAAGTAATGACTTGAAACCTCTTAGTTATCAAGATATATCCAAAATGTATCTTGATAAATTCAAAGAAGCAGGAGAAAATTTAACACCGGTAACAGTAAATTCATTATTAGCTATGCCGCTTGTCAGATATAACCGGGAAACCAAACTGCTGGGAATTATTGCAATATGGAGATCAAACTCAACGGATTGGATGCCTGAGGAAATTGAGTTATTAAAAACCATAACAGATTCAGTGGTGAACATAGTCTGGGATATTACAAAACTTATAGAAATTGAAGATCTTAGGAACAGCTTTGTCTTAACCCTGGCACATGATTTTCAGGTACCATTGGTCGGAGAAAAAACAGCCCTGGAATATTTGCTTAAATATACCGGTGATAAGCTTGGCCCATCTAAAGAATTAGTAAAAGAAATACTGGAAAATAATGAAAATATGACAACCTTACTAAAAAAATCTGTTGATATTTACAATTATGAATCAGGGAAAAAGAAGCTTAATCTTAAAATGTTAAATATTAGAGATATTATTGACTATTCTGTTCAAAAACTTAAAGCACTTGCAGAAAAAAAATCTGTTGAAATACAAGTTTATACTGTAGAAGAACCTTTATGTGCATATGCTGATCCTGAAGAACTAACAAAAGTATTTGATACTATTATAGAAAATGCTATAGATAACAGTCCGCAAGGTGAAAATATCAATATAAAATATTACAAAAAAGATAAAAATATAATAATTTCAATACATAATAAAGGCCCTGGTATATCGCCGGAAATTCAGCAAAAAATATTTAAACGCTACGAAATGGCAATAGCAATTGAGCGAAAAATAGGAGCAGGAACCGGACTATTTTTAGCAAAACGAATTATAGATGCTCATAATGGGGTAATCTGGTTTGATACAGGAGCTAAAAAAGGCACAATATTTTATGTTTCACTTCCATTTTGCGAAAAAATGAAATACATATAAAAATATGGTAGTGGTCAGTTGAGTACTGATGCTTACAAGCTTAAGAGTGTTTTCTTTTGACAAAATCCCATTTTGCCTTATTATTAATATAGGTATGGGATTTTTTATTTTTGGATTTTTAGAGAACTTCAGTTTTAATGCTCCCGCTTCACAATTCAAAGAATTGGCTAATTGATTAACCTGAATAATCTGAAAAATATTTTTGAGTTAGTATACAAGTTTGTAATAGGAGTATAAAATGATATTAATTATAGGATCAGAGGAAGAGTACCATGCTAAATATATACATGACCTTTTAAAATCTAAGAATGAAGACGTATGTTATTTAGATACCAGAAAATTATCGGAAGAGATCTTGATAAGCTGGTCTCCCTCCTATGCAAATATACAAGGCATATTAAATACAGATAATAAAGAAATAAATCTTTCTGATATTAAAAGTATTTATTGGCGATGGCACTACGGTATTTCTATACCACCTGCGGAAAATACGGAAGAATGTTTTTATATTGTCAATATGCTGGAAAGAGAAATAACTTCTAATATTAACAGCCTGTTTAAAAGTCTTGATTGTTTATGGGTAAACTCTTTTGATGCTATAGAAATGCATAAAAACAAGGGTTATCAACTTAATTTAATGGCAAAAAATAATATCAGAATACCCAAAACCTTTATAACTAATAATAAAGATAATCTTTTAAGCTATATAGAAACAACACCGCACGATTTAATTTACAAACCCGTAAGGGGCGGAGCGCATACAGAAAAAATAACTAAAGATGATTTAACAGAAGAGCGGCTGAACAATTTAAAATACTCACCCGTTAAATTTCAGGAATACATAGAAGGCACTGATGTTAGGGTTTATGTTATTGGTGATAAAATATTTGCAGCTAATATTCTGGCGGATACTATTGATTTTAGAGAACATGAAGGAGCTAAGATAGAGCCTGTCGATATCCCTGACAATATTAAACAAGATTGCTTAAAGATTATGAAGTTATTTAAGCTTAATTTTTCGGGTATAGATATAAAGCACTCTGATAGAACAGGAGAATATGTTTTTATAGAGGCTAATCCCTCACCGATGTTTACTTATTTTGAAGAACAATCAGGATTTCCTATTTCAGAAACGCTTTGTGAATTATTGATAACAAGTATAGTGGTCCCCAAAAATTAGACAATTGGTTAAGATATAATATTGCTCATAAGTAAGGAGAAAAAAAATGAGCAAAAACAGAAGAAATCACAATCCAAAATTCAAAGAAAATTTCAAACACGCTTGACACAAGCTTTTGTATTGAAGCTATTGATGAAGCATTGAGTAAATATGGAAGACCTGAAATTTTTAATACTGATCAGGGAAGTCAGTTTACCAGTTCCGCATTTACTGAAGTACTTATCAATAATAATATCAAGATTTCAATGGATGGAAAAGGTCGTTGTATTGATAATATTTTTATTGAAAGTTTTTGGAAGAGTTTAAAATATGAGGAAGTTTATCTCAAGGCATATAATTCTGTCAAAGATGCTATTTT
>JANQHM010000276.1 GCA_028282645.1 Candidatus Gastranaerophilales bacterium | reverse complement strand
TATCAAAACCCGCCAGGCAGCTCGAATTTTTCTAAAAAAAGGATGATAAGGCCTATTAGGTTTTGCAATGTAGCACTTTTTATTAATTTTTTGTAGAAATTTTCCTCTTTCTTCATTTTCTACCTTAATCAGATCATCAATTAATATACTTGCTACCCTAATTTTCACTTTCCCACCTTCAGCAGCTCTTTGTTTTCGTGAATGTTGCCGATGATTTCAATGGCATAATCTTCGATGTAAAAAATAACATCTTTCCTTGCCCATCTGTAATAAATAGGGATATCAATATAAAAACCTAAATTGGTCTTGTTATAGACTCCAAATTTTACGATGCCGGTGTCTACACATTCACCATCATCTATTTTCAGGATATCCCCCTCGAAAATAAGCTTACCATCCTTATCTTTGAGTCCTGTACATTGCATAATTTCATAATTTTTAATGCCGTAATAATACTCCGGATCATAAATAAGCTCCCCTGTATTGTCATAGTGATAAGTATGGATCTTAACCTCTTCGGGACCCACCGTTTCCACATAACAACCTTCTTTTTTAGGATTTATATCATCCTGGCAAGGTATCATCTCTCTGTTTTCTTTGTCCCACACACGAAATTTAAATCTATCTTCCACTATTTATCTCCTTTCTTTTTCCAATCCTCGTATGCTTCTTCCAAAATACCAAAAGCCCCCTGATCTTTAGGACCTTTATTGTACATTAGTCCAAGCATAATAACATTTTTAGCAAATTGACAGCCGTTTTCTGCGTCTGTCTTAATTTGCTCTATATCGCTATTAATGTCTTTCATTGTGTAATGCATCATTCACCGCCTTTCTTTTTCAATTCTGGATTTTCGATAACATTTCCGATGACCTCAAACGGGCAATCGCCGTATGGATTAAGCAGTTCACTCAGTTTAAAATATTCATCCATTCCTAGTGCATAGACAAACAATTCGCCATGTACCTCTTCAACCCATATAGGTATGTCAATCTTGCCGCTAATGTCTTTAAGGTAATCCCCTTCCTTGATTACATTACCGTTTACATCTTTTAAGTCGGTAATTTAGTTGCTACATCAACTGTTACATTGAGCTTGTCTCTTTTTGTATCGGGCTTCATTTTAAACTTGATGGTTAATTCACCACCACCGCCATACTCATAAATTCTTTCACCCAATTCTTTAAGGTTACTATTTATAACCTCTTCAAGCTTTTCTCTTCTGTTTCTTTTTTTGTTGTAAGTGGGCAACATCTTACACATTCTTACAAAGTCAAGTTTTTCAGATGTTCTCAATTTTTTCCTCCTTCTTTTTCAAGATTTTTTTCATTTACTAGATGCTTGTTTGTAAAATGTCTTGTGTCGCATCCGTTACACAAGACATTTTCGTTATTATTCGCGCATTCCGCGCATATCGGAAATTTAAAATGCATTTTTTCTCCTTTTCTAAATCCATCTTATTGCTACAAAATACTTAGCTTTTAGCTCGTCTACGCCGTAGTTCAAAAAGAAACAACGCTTAAAAGCGTCGTCCATCTCGGTATATTTTGATTGTACGCTTTCCCGGTCAACTTCTCCGTAGGAATTGACGCAAATGTATATTTTCATTATTCCCGCCTGTAGCTTGTGCCATCAAACCTTAAAACGGTTTTACACATTTCATAAAGCCTATCTATTACAGCGTTATTTTTACTAACTTGCTTTAACTCTCTTAATATATCTGGATTTATAGTAATTCCGATATTTTTATTATTGCGATACAAAGTATTTATCAGCTTAAAAGCAAAGTCATTATAAAAATCCTTTGTTACATCGTGTCTGCCAAAATCATCTATAACAACAAAGTCAGCCCCGTTTAATCTGTTTAGTATTGACTTGTCATCAAATGAACGGTCAATAAGTTCCTGATAATCAGCAAAAATACATACATAATCATCTTTAATAAGGTTATTTGTAATACATGCCAGCAACTCCGTTTTACCAGTGCCGGGTGAGCCAATCAACAATAAGCCTGCTCTAGTGTTAGGCTTGAAATTTTTATAATAATCTATGCAAACTTGTTTATTTTGCGGGAAGTTACAAGTTTGATACTTATTAAAATAAGCTGTTTTAAAAGCTTCTGACATCATAGAATTTTTAAAGTTGTCATTAATCCTTTGCTGTCTTTGCTGGCTTTCTCTTGCATCCAGCTTTTTTTGATAGCAATTACAGCTATATGATGGTATTTTCTTTATTTTTGCCTTGCCATCTAATGTTACTTTCATTTCGTGCACGTCAGGCTTTTTATAGCAGTCTGGGCAGGGTAAAAAATCATAAACTCCAGCCGTCACTATTGCCATTGTCGAGGTTAGTTTGTCCTTTTGAGCTTGTTGCATTTTGTTTGCCTCCTTCCTTTTTTATAAATTTTTCGGGGAATTTCTTCCTATACTTGTAAATATCTCTAATCCTAGCCAGATGTCCTTTTCCTTTAGCTATGTG
>JANQHM010000252.1 GCA_028282645.1 Candidatus Gastranaerophilales bacterium | reverse complement strand
ACTAATAAAAGCATGGCTCATTTTTTATTTTTTTTCTAAATTATTCTTTTTTACTTTTAATTTATTATTTGCTTTTAACTACTTTTCCGTAGCCCTGTTGGAATAGGCATAGTCCATTTTTTTGTAATATCCTGTGAAACTAAATAGAGGAGCTTGAATAAGGACTCATCTGAGACAAAGGAACTTTTAGTTTTTGTGATTCGTTTAATACCATTATTAAAGCCTTCAATGGTATTCGTAGTATAAATTACGTGACGAATTTCTGGAGAATACTCAAACATAGTTTTAATCCCGTCCCAATTACTATGCCAGGTCTTAACAGCATAAGGATATTTTTTACCCCATTTTTCATCAAATTCAATCAATGCTTCCAGGGCTGATTCTTCATTTACAGCTTTGTAAATTGGCTTCATATCAGCACAAAAGGCTTTTCTATCTTTGTAATTTACATAGCGTGTACAATTGCGAATAATATGCACAATACAACGCTGTATTTTTGCTAAAGGAAAAACAGAGTTTATAGCCTGTTCAAATCCATTAAGTCCATCAACACAAGCTATTAGAATATCTTCAACGCCTCTGGACTTTAATTCATTTAATATTGAGAGCCAATATTTAGATGTTTCATTGTCGCCTACCCATAAGCCTAATAGCTCTTTTCGGCCGTCAATTTTAATCCCTATAATGGCATAAACCGTCTTTTTACGGTAACTACCGTTTTCTCTAACATCAAAGCTCATACCATCAAGAAAAATGACAGTATAAAGGCTATCAAGAGGTCTGTTTTGCCATTCTTTTGCTATAGGAAGTATTTTATCTGTAACTCTTGAAACTTGCTCTTTTGAAACTGAGAATTTGTATATGTCTTCAATATGAGAATTAATTGCATCAGTGGACATTCCTTTTGCGTACATCGAAAGTATTTTGTCATCTATTGATGAAACATCACGTTGATGTTTCTCTACCAATTGAGGCTTATATTCTCCATTCCTATCTCTGGGAATGTCAACCTCAAATTCTCCGGCTATATCTGACTTTAACTTCTTTTTAGAATATCCGTTTCTTGAATTCTTTGTTTCTTTGCTTTTATAGTCATACTTTGAATAGCCCAGCTCATCCTCAAGTTCTGCGTTAAATGCTGCTTCAAAGAATTCTGCAAAAGCATCTTTAAACATATCCTGAAGCTCTTCTGCTTTCAATGGGTTGCCTTCTCTTAATCTTTGTTTTACATAATCTTTAAATGCATTATTTTCTTCTTTATTTTTTCTCAACATGTGAAAAACCTCCGTTTTTAATTTACTACTTTTCGGAGGTTTACACAAAATTATTTATGGATTCCTGCCATGCCTTTTTCTATGGCTTGAATTTCTTTCACTGAATGCCTTTAAGATAAATGCACCTAAGTTGCAAGGTATTTATGGATCTTATGAGAAAGCTATTTAAAATATTTTTGATGGAAAAACATTTTAAATAGCTTGATGAATATTGTAAAAAGCAGTCCTTGAACCGAGAACAAGCTTTAAAATCTATTATAGATAGCAATTTATGAGCTAATCTTCTTTATTTGCGCTTAAACTTTATCAATGCTTCTTTTAATTTCAGCTGCGTAGCTACTTACATTTTCCTGATCTTCTACTATTATCATTGCTAGCTCAAATTTTCTCTTTAATTTGTTAATATCTTCTAAAAGCATAATGTTTTCAATATTTGTTTCATAGGTT
>JANQHM010000178.1 GCA_028282645.1 Candidatus Gastranaerophilales bacterium | reverse complement strand
ATGTTCCACAAAACACAAAATATTATTTTAACGTATTGAATAATGTTCATTTTTTAGCCTTTGGATTCTATTCCTGGATAAAATTAAAAACTGGATGTATTTACATTTTATATCTTTGATATATATCATAACATGTTTTTAAATTTTTTGCAGGCTCTTTAAATGTAAAAATGCTAATTTTGTAACATTGCTTAATGAAAAAAGTCTGCAAAGAGTAACCCGAAATTTAATTGAGAAATTGAGAACCGGAATAAAAATTTTATTTTTTTTAGTTATAAATTTCTAAACAGTTTGGGCTATTGATAATAAACTTGTTTATTATATAATATTTTTTATATTTATTTAACCCGGATATAAAAAAGAATAGATTTTAAATGCTCTCTATTATTTTAAACAAAAACCTGTCTCGTATAGGCAAATTTGTGCAAGCTTATATGAGCTTATTTATCTTTGGTGCATACTTATTATCAGTCATAGTACCTCAAATAGGTATCTATTTCTCAGAAACAGACTTAATCGACATACATACAGAAACTGGCGGATTTGCTCTTAACATACCAATGATAAGTCTCAGTATAATACTGTTCAATGCTGTGCTATGTATTAAAATGAACGAATTTAAAAGGGTAAGTACATATTTGCCTATAATATTACTTGCATTATCAGCAAATTTTATTATGGCATTTACCTATATGCTATTTATCAGACATTCGTTCGCATCTGTTTTAGACATAGAGGTTTTACAACAAATAATTATCGCCATTGCAATACTTTCAGCAGTGCCAATTGCCGGAACCGCATCAGCTTGGACTCAATCAGTAAAAGGTAATGTTTCAATTACTCTTGGAATGATACTATTAAGTACAGTAATGTGCCCCTTTTACACACCAATAATATTTAAAATCTTTTCTAACTTTACAGATGCTACATTTAGTCAAAAATTATTGAACTTGACAGCCAATGGCAACACTAATATGTTTCTTATGCTGGTCATCTTCGCGCCGGTATTCTTTGGAATGGTAACATATACCTTAATTAACAAAAAATTTTTAAAAAGGTTTTATCCTTTAATTAGAATAACAAATCAAACCTGTTTGCTGGTGTTGTGCTATTCTAATGCATCAGTGGTTTTACCCGATAAAATATTGGACAATCCTAATTTTTCTGACCTGATTATTACTTTTACCTTTGCAACTACCTTTACATTATTAACGTTTATGGTGGGTTGGATATTATCCAGGTTGATCCATTTAACTATTAGGGATGAAATGTCCCTAATGTTCTCTGAAGGCTTGAAGAATATCGGTGCTGCAATGGTATTAGCATCATTTGGCTTTCCTGAGTACAAAAATGTTACTTTATTTATAATATTCTTTGCGTTGACACAACAATTAGTTGCAAGTTATGTAAAGCCTTTTGAACTTTTTTTGCTGGAAAAAAAACATAAAAAACAACTTGCAAGCTATTCCAATTCCAATAAGGAACCCGGTCCGTCAATTATTGAATAAATATACTTATTTTATTAATCTATATTTAGCTTTTGGAAAATGTATGATCTTGCCTGCGAAGGAATAATGTTTTCACAGCTATTCCAAATAGAGCTTAAATGTTTAATACGTGAACCGCTATCTATATTTTCGTAGAGGCAGTAGCCTTTAGCTCCACAATGACGTGATGCTATAGCTTCATTAAATCTGAAATAGCCACAGTTTAAACAGGTTTTAAGAACAAAACCATGTTTTTTAAGTTTTTCTATGACTTCCTCCATTGCATAGTCAATCCTTGATTGCTTTCCGGAGCTTAGTTTTTTATCTTTGAAGAGAAAAACAACCTGGGAATTATTGTTATATTGAACAATTTCCAGCTTGCAAGGGATTTCATTCTTTCCGTTAGTTACTGTAGCTTCTACAAAATATCTTTCTGCATCATTATTTTTTAGGGTTAAGTTGCATTTACCTTTAGTTTCTAATTCTCCGGCTTTTTGAGAGTTAAAACCTGCTAAAACTGAAAACAAATAAATAAACGGTGTATAAAAAGCCAGTAAAAATATAGATTTTAAGCCTACCTTAAGTATACCGGCCGTTAGCAGTGCTGAGATACTTTTAATCATTACCAAGCCCATAACTGCATACAATATTTTATCTGAAATAAAATGGCTAAATAATATATTATAGTTTTGAGATACATATATTAAAAAGCTAAGTATTACTAATTTTGTTAATGTACCTGGTGCTACCATTGATAGAGTAAGTTCTTTTAATTTAATATTGTTATTGAATAACAATAAAGGCAGATTGTTTCTGAAGGTGACAAATCGCTTTAGTCTTCTGTTGTAAAGTATTTTAGCTACATCCAAAATATTTTCGTTAAAGAATTTATATACAGAAACTCTTGAAGAAAAAACAACTCTTATTCCGTTATCCAGCAGTTTTAATGAATAAAAATATTCTTCAAAATCCTTTTCTTTTCTGTTGAATTTAATTTTTTCAAGGACTTCTTGCCTTATGGCAAAAACCGGTGCATCGATGATATTACCCAGCTTTAAATGAGTACGGCCTAAATTAATTAATCTTGTGCCTGAAAAGTAGTTTAAATATTCAAATTTAGAAAATATATTTGGAGAATAATTTAATGGCTGAACATCTCCTATTACAACCGGGGTATCAAACAATACCGAGTTAATTTTGCTCAGAAAATCTTTTTCTGTTATTGTATCTGCGTCGACTACTACAAAAGAATTACTGTTTTCACAAGA
Source organism: Candidatus Gastranaerophilales bacterium (assembly GCA_028282645.1). GTDB lineage: Bacteria > Cyanobacteriota > Vampirovibrionia > Gastranaerophilales > JANQFW01 > JANQFW01. The sequence goes on along the minus strand of JANQHM010000178.1, from coordinate 29,220 downwards.
CATAATTCTTTCCAGCAGCCAAACAACAGCTTTGAATTTACCGACCGGTTGGGTTGAAGTGTTTATTCTCCAAATCCTTGTGCCTCCAACTATTTCTAAGTATTTTGCACTGCCGTCACTGCAGTTGTCAAGTATTACATTAATAATATATCTATCTGCGTTATAATCTTGCTTTTTTAACGAATCTATAAGCTGTACAATAGTATTTTCGTTATTATGTGCGTAAACTATAACATTGATATTTTGTTCAGGACAACCAGGGGCATTGGCTTTATGTATATCATAAAATTTTCCCTTATGAGCGTTATTTAAAATATAAAGTTCATTTACAATGTAATAGAGCAAACCTGTAAACAAAGATATAGATATAAAATTACATATAATATCGACTAAATTCATTACCTGACATTACCCCCAAGGTATTATTATCTTAGAATGTTTATATTTTTGAGTTAGTATATTATTTTTACCATAAATTTAGAATCAATGCATTAGCTTTTACCTGATTAAAGAATCTGAAATTTAATTGAGTACCAGTATAATATATAAAAAAAAATGCAGTATCGGATACTGCATGAGTAAGAGTTTCGAGCTATGAGGTATGTTTTTAATGATTGGATCCTTAAATTCATTATTTGAATTTGCAGATCACATTAGAATAAAAGATGCTAATAAAAAAAATTTCCCGGTTTATATTCAAAAATTTGAAGTTATTATTCATTTTATTTGATTAAAAAGTATTGAATATTTAATTATTCAATACTTTTTAATTATTTTTGGCTAAAAATACAACTTTATAATTTGTAATAAAAAATAATGACATAAGAAAAATGATAACTATTAACAAAAAACTATTGGTTTGAACATTATGATGAGGAAAAATTAAACAATTTATGTAAAAATAAATATATTAGTACCTGAATTAAAAAGGATTAGTACACTAAAATGACAGAAATAAAAAGAATATTATTAATTATTTTATTAATTTTAGTATTTAATGTCCAAGTGATGGCAAAAAGCCTGAACTTAATACATATCAGTGATGTACACCTTGATATGAATATTGAGGATAACCCGAGATTTTCCAGGTTATACAGTTATTCTCAGGAGATTTTGAAAAAGGCTGTAAAGCAGATAAATACTAACGAAAATTCCGATCTGATTATTTTTTCGGGTGATATGATCAACTCTCCGCGACGGAAAAAGCTTGATAGATTTATTGAAATAACTAATCAGCTTAAAAAGCCTTGGTATTGGGTATTTGGAAACCATGATATTGCTATATCAGGAGACTTGACTAAGAAAAAATATTTGGCTGTACTGAATGAAAGTAATGAATATATTAAGCCGGAAAAACCTTATTATTCGTTTTTTCCTGATAAAGATATTAAAATAATTGTCCTTGATGGAGTTATTGACGATAGAATTACCGCTAACGGCAAATTTTCCAGAAAACAGCTTGATTGGCTAAAAGAAGAATTAAATGATCCGAATATTAAATTATTTATAATTACATGCCATTTTCCTGTACTAGAACCCTTTAAAAGCAAGTCACACAGAATATTAAACCAGCAAGACCTTCTCAACGTACTGACTGATTCTGATAAGAAAATATTGTACTTAAGCGGTCATTACCATGCTACTAAAGTTAAAATGTACAAAAATGTTATAAATGTCAGCACGCCTGCACTAGTAGAATATCCGCTTAGTTACAGGCGTCTTAATATTGATATTGGTGATAAAATTAAGATTACATCTAGGCTTATACCGGTTAAAATCGAGAATCTGCAGGCATTAAGCAAAGAAAGAAGCTCTTCTTACCTATTAAACTATGGAGAAGAGCATGATCGAAACTTTACTATAATTCTTGATTAAAAAATATTTATTTATAATAATATCTTACCGTTTTCGTAAATTAATTTATCATCGCCGTAAATCTTGCTGCTGTTTTTCATGTTTTTGATAATATCCCAGTGCAGGCCTGATTGATTTTTACCGCCGGTTTCAGGATAGGAAGCACCAAGTGCAAGGTGAATTGAGCCACCGATTTTTTCGTCGAACAATATATCTCCGGTAATCTCTTGAATCATATCATTAGTACCTATAGCAAATTCTCCTAAGTACCTTGCGCCTTCATCTTGATTTATCATACTTAAAAAGAAATCTTCGCCTTTTTCTGCCGTAGCGTGTACTACTTTGCCTTTTTCAAATTTAATATGAATACCGCTGGCTTCGTTACCTCTATATATTGCAGGAAAGTCAAAGTAAATTTCGCCTTCTGCAGAGTCCTCCACCGGTGATGTAAATACTTCGCCGTCCGGAAAGTTAAATGTACCCTGACAATTTACCCAGGTTCTACCTTTAGAAGAAAGAATTAAATCCGTTTTTTCGCCTACTATTCTAAATTTTTCCATCTTGTTTAGCTTTTCAACGTATTCTTGTTGCTGTGCGCCTATTTCTTTCCATTTAGCGCAAGGATCATTAAGATGCAGGTAACAAGCTTCAATTAAAAATTTTTGATACTCTTCCAATGACATTTTACCCTCTTGTGCAAGCGCGTTTGTGGGGTAATTACATATTACCCATTTCAGATTACCGTCTGCTGACCTTTGCAACAATTTATTTGAAAGCTCTTTTGTAGCTGATGAGCGTTTGGCTTGTTTTTTTGTATCTGACCTTGCAAGGCTTTTTACGTTAAATGGAGCATGTATGGATATCATTTTATCTGCTTTTTCGTATTCAAGCCTGACAAATGGATCAATTTGCTCTAGTTGTTTGTCTGTAGCCAGTTTAATATATGCTTCGCCTGCACCTTCGAGTATTACTCTGGGTACAGGATAGCCGCCTTTTTTGAGAACTTCTTTATAGACTGCCAGCATCAAAGGTTGTGCCTGCTGTTCGCCTTTGATTATTACGTAATCACCTTCTTTTACATCTACAGAATATTCTACAAGCACTTTTGCATACTTTGTCCATATATCTTGCATTTTTTCTCCTCCAATTTACTCTGAATCTGTTAATTATTTATTACTGGTTCAAAATTAAATTTTTAAGTTAGCATATTAAATTATAAAATATTTTATTTTTATTGAATAGTATTATATACTAACCCTAAAATCCTTTTTTAGCCTTTGGATTCTCTTCTTAAATAAAAATCGGATGTGCTTACATTTTATATCCTTAATATATACTATAACATGTTTTTGAATTTTTCGCAGGCTCTTTGAATGTAAAAATGCTAATTTTGTAACAAAAAGTCTGTCGGCTCTTTATATTCTTGTAATTTTATGCCTCTCATAATAAAATATCCATTACAATAATAAACGTTATCAATGGACCTAAAGGTGAAAACTTTTTACCACCTACTTATATTATAGTTTACTTATCTTTTCTAAAACCTTCAGGTATTAATCGGTATCCGCCACCATAAATGGTTTCAATATATTTAACCCTGGGATTTACCTTTTCAAGTTTAGTTCTCAAATGGCGTATATGAACTCTAATACTCTCAATATCATCGCTGGGAGCATATCCCCATACTTCTTTTAATATATTACCTGCCGGCACGGTTTGACCGTGCTTTTGTACAAGAGAATTTAAAATTTCAAATTCGATAGGAGTTAACTTAACATCTTTGTCATTGACCTTTGCAACCAAATTTTCAGGTATCAAGGTAAAATCTCCGACCGTTAAAATCTCAGGCTTTTTTAACGATTCAGGTAAAGAATCAGAGCGTCTAAGCAGTGCGCGCACCCTTACCTTCAATTCGTCCAGTTCAAAAGGTTTGACTAAATAATCATCAACACCGGCATCAAAGCCTTGAACTTTCTTTTCCAAAGTACCAAGAGCGGTTAACATTAATATTGGCATATCTCTTGTTAAATCATTTTGTCTGATTCTTTGCGCAACAGTAAAGCCGTCAACCTCAGGCATCATTACATCTAAAATTACAAGATCGGGTAGCTCCTGCTGAATTAAAGCATAGCCTTTTATACCATCTAAGCTTGTTAAAACTTCATGTCCGCCTAACTCTAAATTTATTTTTATTAGTTCTAATATTGCTATATCGTCATCTACAATAATTATTTTACTCATTAATGTTTTGCCTCGTTACTTTTACCGCTAATCCTTCTTTGGTCTAGGAATATTTTCCAACATAACAGTAAATTTGTAAAATTTACCGCCTCTAAGTACTTCTACTTCAATTTTATCACCAGGATTTTTTGATTCAATATATGTTGCAAAAGCTGAAGTATTTTTTACTTTATTCCCATCCACAGAATAAATGATATCACCGCCTAAAAGCAGCTTATAACGTCCCAGTCTTACTACATTATTACCGCCTCTTATGCCGGCTTTAGCCGCAGGGCTGTTTGGTATAACTTTTTGCACAATTATCCCACTTTTTGGTAAGTTTAAAACTTTTGAAAGAGGCTTAGTTATTGTTATAGCGTTGGAAACTCCAAAGTAAGGTCGCTTAACATATCCAAAATTTAATAAATCAGGTACCACACGCTTCATTGTTGATACAGGTATAGCAAATCCAATACCTGCACTTGTCTTGCTCGGAGAAAATATAGCTGTATTCATACCAATAAGTTTTCCTTGCGAATCAATTAAAGGTCCACCCGAATTTCCGGGATTTATCGCCGCATCAGTTTGAATAACATTTTGAATTAGCCTGTTATTCTTAGATTTGAGCGTACGTCCCAGGCTGCTGATTACACCAATTGTAAGTGTACTCTCTAGCCCAAACGGATTGCCGATAGCCAAAACTTTTTGGCCAACCATTAAATCAGTTGATGTGCCAACCGGGATATATTGCAGTTTTTTGTCCTGAGGTACATTTATTTTTATTATGGCTATATCATTATTAATATCAAAACCTACAACCTTAGCTGTATATTCCCTTCCATCAAGCAAAGTAACATCAAGTTTGGCAGCATTTTCAACTACGTGATGATTAGTAAGAATATATCCCCGCGGATCAATTACCATACCCGACCCTGTGCCGCTTTTGGGTATTACATCATAGAAAAAATCATAGGTCAGCATAGTTGTAGTAATGTTCACCACGGCAGGACTTATTTTTTTGTAGATTGTAACGTTATTAATTTCATCGATTGTAAATTTACGTTTGCTTAACTTATGTGAATCGGCGAAACTGACCGGCTCTAAATTGCCTATGGCTGCAAAAAATAATGTAAATATTATTAAGCCACTTTTCTTTAGTATATTTTTCATAATTGATTATACCTATATACCTTTTATTTCTTCCCATCCCAGAGCGGATTTAAAAACACCCGGTTCTTTAGTGATTAATAGCTCTTTTCTTACTAAATAGTTAGCTCTTGATGATATTTCTTTTAATTCAGCATCTTCAAAGGATTTGCCGGTTTTAGGCCGGGTAATATTGTTTTCTATTAAATAATTTTTAATTTTCTCAGTTGTTGCTATGCCTGAATTAAAGATTACTGCTTTAAAGATTTCATAATTCAAATTATTTTTTGTCCTTAAAGAATTTTTTACCTCTGTAATTGCTTTGTCGGGTAAAAATACTTCACGTTTATTTTCGCTTTTTACGCATTTGGTCGGAACATAAATTTCTATATTTTTATCTTCTGGTTCTTGCTTTATATTTAAGTCTTTTAATGCATCATATTTTTGTGTGTCAAATAGGTTTTTTATATTACTTAAACTTTTTATTAAAGACTTAAGTTTTAATTCTTGTGTCTTAAGTTCTTGTAATTTTCTTTGGCACTCCTCATAATAATCTATCTCGGGCTTAATTTTAGAAAGCTCTTTTTCTGCTTGTTTGATAAGGTGTTCGATATGCTCATCACTCGCTAAAGAAATATTTAAGTCTTGAGTATTCATTGATTTAAATCCTAAATTAAATTTTTATCACCAAATTATTATAACATATTACGTTACTATTAAAACATTTTATTTATTATTTAATAAAAAGAAAAAGTAATAAATTTACGTCGATTGAATTATGTTTATTTATAGTTTTAATGTACATCATTATATTTAAAAATTCATCTTGATTTGTCAAATTTAGAATTTTTTTTGTAGAATATATATGTAAACACATAAATTTATCTGGAGACGGACATGAAATTTTATCCCCTACTTACTAATGACGGCTCAATTAGCTTATACAATACAGAAGTTGATGATATATATCATAGCTCGATAGGGGCATACACCGAGGCATTAAATAAATATACAATACCTTCCGGCATAACTGAATACTGTAAACAAAATAACGAAGTGAGTATTTTAGATACATGCTATGGTTTAGGTTATAACAGCAGGGTTTCAATAACTGAAATCTTGAAAATAAACCCGGCATGTAAAATAAATCTGTGTATGTTGGAAAATGATCCTTATGTATTAGCTTATTCATTATTGGTAAATATTGAAAGTGAATCCGAAGTTATCATTGAGGCTTTGAAATCTGTGATGCTGTCTTCTGATTTAGTAAGGCAGGCTATAAATGATATATTAAATGACGTAACTTTTAAGCGTGAACAAGAGCTTGACTTAAAGCTGATTAAACAGCTTGAAAATATACAGAGTTATAATTGCAAAAGTAAGATTGATTCTAAGGTGCTGTTGCATAATATATATTATCCGTCGCAATCGATAAGCAATAAAATAGGGCAAAATATACAATATAAAAGCGATAGCGTAAATATTGACTTATGGTTATGCGATGCAAGGTATTCCATACAGCAGATAAAGCCTTATTATAACTTTGTTTTTCATGATCCATTTACGCCTTCTAAAGTGCCTGTACTATGGACAGTTGATTTTTTTAGTGAATACAAAAGAATAATATCTGATAACGGAAATATAACAACCTACAGCTCTAATTCTGCCATAAGAAACGGTATGCTTGAAGCTGGCCTGTACATTGGAAAAACTAGGCCGGTTGGTCGTAAAACATCAGGTACCATTGCTTACAAGCATCTAAGCTATTTAATTAATGAATTAAATAATTTAGAAAAAGGTTTATTAGATACAAAATCTGCTATTCCTTATAGAGATAAAGATTTTAGCTTAACTAACCAAGAAATTATTAATAATAGACAGATATTAGTAAATAATTCCTGCAAAATCTCAGCAAGCAAACACCTAAGAGTTAATAAAATCTGCCAGGATTGCATTTAACATCTCTTATAGTTATCAAAAATTATCGATTGCTTTAAGATATACAGTTCAGCAGTTATATTAAAAAAATCTATAAACTTTAATATTCTTTCTTTGGAAGAATCTTTGACTCGAAAATAATATTTTTTAAATTTTTAATGCTATAATTTTATGTGTAAATTTAACAAGTAAGTTTGGCAAATATGTTAGATAATGACAAAATTGATAACAAACTTGGCAAAGCAGACCAAGATAACCTAACAGGCTATGTACCATTTTATTTATGGGCATACTTGGTGATCGGAATTGTTTTTTCCGAAGCATTAAGAGACTTAATGACAGGTTATTTTCCGATATTAACTAATATTTACGATTTTACCCGAAGTTTTATCGGTATAGTTCTATTGTCTGTAATACTCACGATATATGCGTCATTAAAGCATAAATGGAGTATATCGTTTCAACATGCCATATTTTCTGCAATCACTGCAACTATAGGTTACTTTATCGGATATTTTTGTATAATCCTCTTAATCCATTATTTTATGCTTGGTAAGGAGCAAATATTTGAAGCAATATTTAAAAATGAACATAAAATTTTACTTGACCTGTTTGAATTATTTGCACAGTATTTTGTTTTAAGCTTGGTTGGCATATTTTTTACTAATAAAATTATTGTAACCATTACAAAGCCAATTAAGAAAAGAAAAATAAAAAAGAATATGGAAAGTAATTAATCTTCTCTAAAAAAATAATTTATTCTAATGGGGTATTTTATCAAATTTTGTATTATAATATTTTTTAAATAAAGTTATAGTTATAGTTTATGGATTTAGTCAGTAATAGTTTAATTTTATAATTCAGGTCCTTATGTTAGATTTAACCAGGAGTGCTATAAGATGATTGGCATTATAATTACTTCTTTATTTTCCTTAATTATTCTTGGAATTGTAATATACGCCTACCACAAGTTCATGGTTAATTATGGTTTAAAGTTCAAAGCCCAAAGCTTACCCAATGTGAGTAAGCTTAATACAGAATCTTAAAAAGTAACATTATTAAAAGAATTAGTAGTGGTCAATCCAGTATTAATGCTTACAAATAAACTAAAATTATATTTTTAGGCTATCTATAGCCTCTTTAATGTTTGTTGCATTGTAAACATAAGAGCCAGCGACTAATACGTTTGCACCTGCATCAACAGCTATTTGGGCAGTATCTGCATTTATTCCGCCATCTATTTCTATATCAATATTTTTATTATATTTTTTTATTAGCTTTAACGATTCGGTAATTTTAGGAGCACAGCTTGTCATAAATTTTTGTCCTCCAAAGCCTGGTTCAACAGTCATTATCAAAATTAAATCTATTAAATCCAAATATTCTTCAAGCACAGAAGCAGGTGTTTTCGGCTTTATTGACAGACCGGCTTTTTTTCCGGCTATTTTAATTTGTTTTAGTGTATCTTTTAGATTTTTGCAATCGCTTTCATAATGCAAAGTTATTATATCAGAGCCAGCATTAATAAAATCTTTAATAAAATCTTCAGGATGATGAATCATTAAATGAACATCATAAACTAGTTTGCTGACTTTGCGCAAAGATTTAACAACAGGAGCACCAATAGTTAGATTAGGTACAAATTTACCGTCCATAACATCAACATGAACCCAATCTGCTCCGGCCTGTTCTATTTTTTTTATATCTCTTTCCAGGTTAGCAAAGTCCGCTGATAAAATTGAAGGGGCAACCAATATATTACTTTTCTTATTCATTCTTCTCTATTACTTTATTCTAAACTTGATATGCCTTACTCTAAGAGGTTTAGGCTTTTTACAGCAAGTTCAGCTGCTTTTTGCTGGGCTTCCTTTTTTGATTTACCGGTTCCAAAGCCACAGACTTCGTTGTTAATAAGAACTTCAATCTTAAAAGTCTTATCATGCGGAGGTCCTGACTCTTCTACTATCTTATATAAAGGTAACTCAATGCCTTCTGCTTGAGTATATTCTTGCAAAATCGCTTTATAATTATATTTGGCGGCACATTGTTCAATTTCAGTAACTTCATCTTCTAATAAATTAATTAGCATAGATTGAAGCTCATTCATTTTTCCATCCAGATACAAAGCTCCCAGCAGTGCTTCAAATGCACAAGCCAGTGTGGAGGGGCGGGTTCGTCCTCCCATTTTTGCTTCATGGTAGCCGATTCTTAAATATTTGCTTAAATTAATTTTTTCGTCGGCGATTTTAGCCAGAATACTGTCACTTATTAAAATTGCTCTTATTTTAGTAAGCTCTCCTTCCGGGTAAGTAGGAAACCTTTCATGTAAATACTCACTGGCAACCAACTTAAGCACCGCATCACCGAGAAACTCCAGCCTTTCATTACACAACAAGCTGGATAATTTATTTTCAAAAGTATAAGAACTGTGCGTTAAAGCTGTATTAAGCAGTGAATAATCACTACAAGTCAGGCTTAATTTTTCTATCAGTTCAGCCAGCAGTTCTTTTCTTGTTTTATCTACTTTTACCATAAGCTCAATAACCCGAATTTATACTATAATAATGTTCCTGTTACAAATAAACTAAAGTAATAATAAGCAATCGGCCCGGTAAAAATATAGCTGTCAGCTCTATCTAAAATACCGCCATGCCCCGGCAACAGATTGCCGGAATCCTTGACACCCGCATCTCTTTTTAACATTGATTCGCAAAGATCACCGGATTGTGCTGCCAATGTTAAAATTAACCCTGATAAAACTGAATGAATTAAAGGTAATCCTATTAAAAAGCCAATGCCGACAGCTCCTAAAATGCCACCTGCAGTACCTCCAATAGCTCCTTCTATAGTTTTATTAGGGCTAATTTCTTTATATAGAGGTCTTTTTCCAAAGTTTTTGCCGATATAATAAGCAAAAATATCAGAAAAAGATATAACAAAAAACATTAATACAATAAAGCCAAGGCCAATAGGCATTTCTTTGTTAAACAGCTCAAAAGTCCGGCTGCTCATATCCCTAAGTAAATATATATGGACCGGCAGCCATCCGCCGTATACAAAAGCGAATACAGTGAATGCCAAATCTTTCATATTGCCTTTTTGACCTCTTAACAGGGTTAAAATAAATGCTGCAATAATGCCGATAGTTAAAATAAATGCCATACCCGGCAAGCTTTTAAAATAGGCACAAATTAATATAGCAAAACTTACTAAAATTATCAGCCAACGAATAGGATCCAAGCCTTTTAATTTAGCCATAGTAATAAGTTCATTTAATCCGGCACTTATTAAAATAGTTAAAAATATAACCAGTGCCAATCCTCCTTGAACTATGCTTAAAAAGGCAATAGTTAAGAAGATTATAGCCACATATACTCTCGCACCTGTAAAAAATTTAATTAAATTCACTTATACCGTCAAAACCTCTTTTTCCTTTTCGGATACCAGCTTATCAATCTCTTTTGTATACTTATCAGTGACTTTTTGAATATCATTTTGATAGTCTTTTACTTGATCTTCAGGAAGACTTTCTTCTTTTTCCAATTTTTTAAGTGTATCAGTCATATCTCTTCTAATATTTCTAACTGCTACTTTGCCGTCTTCACCGATTTTTTTCACTTTTTTTGTTAAATCTTTTCTTCTTTCTTCGGTAAGAGGCGGGAAAGTTATTCTTACGTTAGTACCATCATTATTTGGGGTAACACCCAAATCTGATTTTAATATCGCTTTTTCAATTTCTGCAAGGATAGTTTTGTCATAAGGTTGGATCACAAGTGTATTTCCTTCTTGGACACTTACATTAGCAAGCTGCTTTAAAGCGGTTGGGGTTCCGTAATATTCAACACTTAACCTGTCTAAAATCATAGGATTAGCTCTGCCTGTACGAATATTAACAAACTCTTTTTTAGTTTCGTTAATAGTTTTTTGCATTTTTGCTTCGCCATCTTTCAAAAGTTGATCAACACTCATTGTTTTCTCCTCCTATAATAGTACCAATTTTTTGACCTTTAATAATTTTTTCAATTACGCCATCTTGCGCAAAATCAAACACTAATATCGGTATATTGTTGTTTTTACAAAGTGTAACCGCTGTGTTATCAATAACTTTTAAATCTTTTACAATTACATCATCATATGTTATATAATCAAACTTTTTAGCTTCGTTATTGTGTCTTGGATCTTTATCGTAAACACCGTCAACTTTATTTTTCGCCATCAGCATTACTTCTGCATCTATTTCAGCAGCTCTCAATGCTGATGCAGTATCCGTGGTAAAGAACGGATTGCCTGTACCTGCTGCAAATATAATAACTCGTCCTTTTTCAAGGTGTCTTATAGCTCTAAATCTTATATATGGCTCTGCAATGGCATTCATTGTAATTGCAGACAGCACTCTACAGGAAACCTTATGGTTCCTTAAAACTCCTTGCAGCACTTGTGCGTTCATAACAGTAGCAAGCATACCCACATAGTCAGCAGAAGCCTGGTCCATTCCCAATTTTGCACTGTTTTGTACGCCCCTGAAAATATTACCACCACCAACAACAACTGCAACATCTACACCCAAGTCATGGATATTTTTTATTTGTTTTGCAACTTTGTTTACAACTGTAGGGTCAATACCAAAGCCTTGCTCGCCCATAAGGGCTTCTCCACTTATTTTAAGCAATACCCTTTTGTATTTTATTGTTTCCTTCTCCGTCATTGTTTTCTCTTTTTCTAGAAAGTTCTATTCAATCAAATCATACTTATTTTATTGTACTAAAAAATTTTAAAAATATAGATATTTTCTTACTAAATTTTAATAATATTTTTTCAATAATATTTTTTTAATTGTGTCCGTAATATTAATAAGCGTATTTGAGAGGACTTCGTTTCTTTTTATATTTTCACTAATTATATCAGCAAATTCTGATTTATTAAAATCTCCGTACCCTTTTTCTTTCCATAATTTGTTTAAAACAACGCATATACCGTCTTCACACCTTATTTCAAAAGGTTGAATAGCTTTTTCATTTTTATAATATTCATTAATAGCACGCACAACAAGGTTTTCAGGTATTATATCTTCAAATTCACCGTCGGGTATTAAAAAAGCCTGATCACAGCTCCTTTTTATTTCACTTAACTGCTCATAAATATTTTGCGCATCTTTATCTAAAATTATCAAAATAGGAATTTTTAATCTGTTTTTATATAAATTATACAATTTTAAAACTTGATTTTTGCCGCCAGCAGCTTTTAATTTAACGCCTTTTTTTATGAATTCCAGCCCTCTTATTTTAGAGAACTTAGGCAATAGCTTTTCTTCTGTTATACCCTCAACCAGCAAAAGCAACTCAACGGGTAATAATACACCGTTTTGGTCTCTGTATGCTTTTGATTTCTTATAAACAGATTCCAGTTTTTTAATAGTAAGTTCACTGTTATCAGAGTTATTAAGCTGTTCACTTAGCCATAAAAGCCTGTTTATAAACTCGTTATCATCAAAAGATTGCTGCTGTCTTTTTATAGTTTGTAAAAAGCCGTTAATATTTAGCGGATAAGCATAATTAAAAATAATAACATTGCTATCAAATATCTCTAATTGAGACAAATCATAACTAATATCTGCTTTAAATCCATTTTCTTTTAATAATTCTGGAAAAGCGGTATTATCTTTACCAGACAAAATATTTTCCTCAATGCCTGGTTTAGAGTTTTTTATTATGTCTTGGGATAAAAGTATATCTTTAATCATCTCAAAAGAATTAAATAACCTGGTTTCCTCGTAATGCAAATAAAGATTCAGCTTATAATCAGGTATTTCCGTACAGCCTAAATTCTCTATTGACTTATTCCATATAAGCTGTACTAATTTTTTAACTGTAGAATACGAATATTTATGATAGTTTTTAGATGTTATTTTAGGCTGTAATGTACCTTTATTAAGGATTTCAGCAGCTAATCTTTGATATTTCGCAAAAGGATATTTAAATTTTAGCAATCTTTTTAAAATTACCGTCATTTCATCAAGTTCAAGAACCCTAATGATGACTTGTTGTTCGCTGCATTCAGGAAGATAGAAGTCAGTAACAATTTTATTGTTTTTTCTTGCTAAATCAGATATATTGTGACTCCCTTTGCAATCTTTTATATTACTCAATAGCATTTTTGTATACTAATATTTTATCAAATTTTATATATTAAACAATACCCGATATGTCCGATATATAACTACTTAAACCAATATTGCACGATCTGTGTAAAACTTTTTTCTATATCACTGCAATCAACTTGCCTAAATTCACTCACATTTCCGATAACCTCAGGCGGTAGCCCGCAAGGATTTATTTGCCCGTAATATTTTTTATCCACATTTATATTTAGCGACACCCCATGCATTGTAATATATTTTTTTACGCCTATGCCTATAGACGCAACTTTTTTATTTTTTATCCATATCCCTGTGTGATTTTCTTTTTGGTAGGCGTTTAGGCTGTATTTTTCTAATATTTTTATAATTAATAATTCTATTTTTCTTATATATTTATGTAAATCTAAATTAAAATCTTTTAAATTTAAAATAATATAAAAAACAATCTGTCCCGGTGCATGAAATGTAATATCACCTCCACGGGCAATGCGGATAGGATTTAGTCCTGCAAAATTTTGAATGTCGACCGCCTTGCCGGCTGTATAAGTTAACGGATGTTCCAGTATTAATAAATAATTTGTTTTATTACCGTTAATTTTTTTGTTTAAGAGAGTATTTTGTAGTTCCAGGGCTTTTAGATAATCGCATCTGTTTAATTTTAATATTGTCCACATATAAATTCCTAAGATAAATATAAAAAACTGCCTGATTTTACACTCCAGACAGTTTTTACATTTAATTTAATTATTTAAACTTATTTTTCAATTAAAGAAATAGATTCAATTCCGGCATTTCTGGCGGAATTCATAACTTTAACAACCGCACCATGCTTGGCCTTGCCTGCTGATTGAATTAACAATCCATCCTTTTTAGTTTTTTTCAGTTCAGCAAAAGTACTTTGAAGTACATCACCGGTTATATTCTTACCGTTTATGGAAAACGTATTCTTCTCAGATATATTAACAACAATAATTTTAGACTCTTTAGTCTGTTTATCAGCCTGCTTTATGGTTGGAACCGAAAGCTTTAGCCCTTGCTGATCAAGTAAAGGCGCAACAACCATCATAATAATCAACAGTACTAAAAATATATCTGTTAATGGAGTTATGTTTATCTCGTTAAACGTATCGCGTTGTCTTCTTACTGACTTTTTCATTTTTGCTTTTCCTGCTTCTTAGCTGAATTTTTTTCTAGTTCTTGCTGCTGACTCGTAGATAACGGCTCACCTGCAACGGTTAATTTTGCATATCCAGTGTTGGATGCTTGCTCCATAACTTTAATAATTGCTCTGGTTTGAGCATCGTTATCAGCCTTTAATACAATTATTTTTTCTTTTTCCGTAGCAGGTAAAACTTCTTTCAGTTTTTTTCCAAGATTTTCTAATTTTGTTGGTGCACTATTGACGTAATATTCGCCTGTTTTGGTAACGGCAACCGTAACTTTATTGTCCTCAACACTAAGGCCGCTGTTAATCTCAGGAAGTTTTATGTTCTGATCAACAGATTGAAACATCGGAGCCATAACCATCATAATTATCAACAGCACCAGAAATATATCTGTTAATGGTGTAATATTTATCTCACTAAATATGGTATTATCACCAGATGATTTAATTCCCATTTTTAAATTCCTATTTTATTAGACAGTCCCTTGTATTTGATTTATTGTTTTATTTTGCACAACTTCTTTAGACTGATTTTGTTCAGAATAGCTTAAAAACAATAATTTTAATAACTGAAAATCATCTTCAAATCTTCTTACAACTCCCTGGAAGGAGTTATATAAAATTACCGCAACAATCGCAACACCAAGACCAAATGCAGTAGCAATCAATGCGGAGCCGATCCCCATAGCAACAGCGGCACTCTGATTGCCTTGGCTTGCTAAATCCTGGAAAGTAAATAATATTCTAACAACTGTACCAAATAAGCCTAAAAATGGTGCTACACCACCGATAGTTCCCAATATGGTAAGATGCTTTTCCAGTTTTCTTACGGCTAAACTTGCCGAAATATCAAAAGACATCGAAAAATCTTTATTTTTTTCAGACAGTACAAGTACACCTTCTTCAGCAAGGCCACCAATAATACCTCCGGTATCAGTACTTATACCTTGCGCACCGGATAGATCATCCTTCTGGAGTTGCTGTTGTAACATTTGTATAAACTGCACAACATCTCTTTTATTATCAGAATAAAATGCAGCTCTATTTATTGCGACCGCAATAACTAAAATAGAACAGATAAATATAGGCAATAATACCGGCCAATCTAATTGTATTGAATGAAGTAACAAATCCATTTTTTTTACAAACCTCGCTTTTTATATATTAAAACTACCAAGATCTACCTCCACCTACACCAAATACGTTATAATCAAACGTAAATTGTATATCAATATCTTTACCTCTGTGTTCAGGGGGTAACGGCCTGAACGGTGCTGTCAGTTCAACTGCTGCTATAGCTGCTTGATCAGCTTCGCGTGCTCCGGAAGACTTATGAATTTTTATATCTAGCAATCTTCCGTCTTTGCTAATTTTAAAGAGTAATACAACTCTTTTACTTCTATTACCTCTGGGCGGCTCCCAGTTTCTTTTAATTCTTCTTTGCAGTTCCCTCATATATGGCCCGAAATCAGGTTCTTTTATTGCATCAATACCTGGTGCGCCAGTCGGATTTCCCGGACTCGGATTTCCATAATTACCATCCCCCATATTATAAGCTGTTCGAGAAGACCTGTCACTTGTATATGGTGAATAATTTCCCGTACTAGCAGCATCACTTGACATCATTGGAGCAGGTGTTCTGGATACACCGACTGATGTAGTTATAGGACCGCTTGTTACAGGTCCGCCGGTAGGTATTTTAACTTTTGGCGCCTTAACTACAGGAGCCGGTACAGGAAAAGCATTCGGTAAAGGCCTTGCCGGTACTACAGGTACTACTTTGGGCATCACTTTCGGTGGTGCAACTCTTTTGGGTGAAACTTGCTTTCTTGCTGCTTTTGGTTGCTTTATGCTTTTTTGTTTTTTTATTATCTTTTTAGGAGCTGCTTTTTTCCTTGGGGTTGATTTTTTGGGTCTGCTATTTGGCCTATCAATACTTGTTATCTTTCTTTTAGGATTATGCTTACCGCCTGCACGGCTGTTTTTGTCTGATCTGAATTTTGTCTTGGGATTTATCGGTTTTTGTTCCGGTTTATTAACAATAACAAACTCAATATCTTTCATTTTCTTTTCGGGCATCTTAAATACAAAAAGATTTATATTTAAAATTCCTAAAAGTAAAGTAAAAGCATAGATTAAGATAAACAAAAGTATATGACTTATTATTGAAGCCATTAAGGATTTAAATAATGATATATCTTCAACATCATTTCTTATTATTGTAGGTAAAGTCTTGTTATTATTGTAACCCCAATCTTTCTTCTCCTGGTTCTTCCCCAATGTATTCATTTAATATTTGTTCCCATAAAATATCACTACTATATATTAATTTAGCACTAAATTTAAAATATAACAATTAGCTTAGTAGACACTAGAATTAAAAGTATTTCAAATCAAGAAAATGTCGATATTCCCGCCGACCCGCCCTAATAGAATGATTCCATTACAATCGACATTTTTTGTAACTTTTCTTAATAAGGCATTTTGTTTAAATTAGAATTTCCGGGATTATTACGGTTAATATTTAAGGTTAAAGCTTGCTCTAAAACTATGTTTAGAGTTGAATGAGCGTTTATTATAGCCTCTTTGCCCTTACTCATTACATTGCTGAATAAACCGACACCACTTCCAATAGCGGTACCATATACAGCACCTTTGCCGGCTTTACCTCCTGATGCGGCTCCAACTCCGGTTCCAAGCACAGCACCAAGACCTGCACCAACAGCGGTACGTTTAGCAGTTTCTACAACAGCATTTGTAGTTGTACCGCCTTTAATCAGGCCAGTACCATCCTCGGTTGCAATTTTTGCAGATAAAGGTATTCTTTGGCCGTTAGGAGTGATCGCATTAGTAAATCTTATATTAAGAATACCATTTTTGTTAAATCTGCCTGCTTTTTTAACATCAACAATTTGTCCTTCTATAATACTGCCAACTGGTAGAATTACGTTGCCGGCAATTGATAAATCGGATGATAAAGTTGTATTGATTCTTTGACCTATTGCTGCATATTCACTGCTTATGGAATTAGGCAGCCTTACAGTCATTGCTGTTCCCATAGGCGCAGTTGCTACGTGTCCTTGCAATGGAGGGAGTGTGTTATAATTTTGCTGTCCATAATTTTGACCGTAGTTTTGTCCAAAATTTTGTTGATTAAACGAAGGTGGCTGCATTGGCGCACCTTGATAATTGCCGGTTGAGAGATCACTTCCGGGGTTATTATTGTTATTGGAATAATTATTATAGTTTTGAACAGGTACATGGTTGTTATTATATTGATAGCTATTATAATTCATGTTCGGATTAGTGTTTTGATTTGTATAATTCGGGTTATAGCCGTAATTATTTTGGTTATAACCTTGAGAATTAGCTTGGTTATTATAATTTTGACTGTAATTATTAGCCGGTACACTTTTATTAACGTTGTACAAATTTGGATTACCATAAAGTTGCCCGTTTTGATTAGTGTAATCTTCAGCTAAAACCAAAGCTGCATTAGAAGAAGCCATGATCGCAACTAATACAGCAAGTGTTAATTTTTTAGACTTCTTAATCATTAATAATACTCCTTTGCATTGCATATGTTTTCTTATCCTCAATTATTTATTCTTGTATAAAATTAAATCTCAGATTATTCTTTTCAGAATCTGGCTTATTTTATCTGAATTTAACAGGATTAAATAAGCTGAAAAGTATTTTTGAGTTCCTATAATATAATATCATATTAATTTATTACTATATTAATGTTCTTTGCGCTCTACTCAATTTATGTAAATCATTTGGGTATTAATTTTTAGTAGTGGTATTAATAAAGGTGATGACTATCATACAATTTTTTTATACTACTTATCAATTATAAGGTCAAATTTTTCATCAAGTACAATAAACCATTCAGATCCGGGGTTCATCTCGGTATGCTGTCCCATTTCTCTTTGTCCATGGGGTATTATTTGCCCTACAGCCCCAAAATCTTTTATATAATGGACTGTTCGTCTAAACCCTTCCCTTTTTGTTATCTCACCTCCAATTATACTATTATCAGCCCTGGTCCAAATATGGCCTGTTAAGTATTCTTTTCGGCCATCCGGAAAATAAATTTTATCGACCATAATTTGTAAAAAACCATTGCGACCTATCTTGGGTTTTTTTAATTGATAAATTTTGCCTTCAATTATTGAACCTGCCGGTATAAAGATAATATCCTCAGCTGCCTGGCTTTTGGCTATAAGCCACCTGACTTTATCTCCTGTATTATTAAATCTTGTTGAGATTTTATATTGCAGAATTCCCTTAAAGAACATACCAGCCGGGAAAGACACTTTGTAAGAATTATTATTTTCCCATACCAAAACTTTTTTGGCTTGAGATTCATAGCAAATAGCAAAACTAATGCATAAAATTAATAAGAAATATATTATTTTTTTTAAAATATATATATTTTTTTTCATAAACACTACTCATAAAAATAAAGAACGTATATAATAATTATACTGCTCATTAATTAAATTTCAGATTACTTTAGATTACTTTTTTCAAAATTTAGTTTAATTTATTAATTTTAACTCGATTAAATAATCTGAAAAGTATTTTTGAGCTAGTATATATACTCATCAATACATAATTAGAATCGGCATAATAACATGATAAAGAAAACATTTATATTTTTCACTCTATTATTAATAACGCAAAAAATTGCAACTGGTTCAATTTTGCAAGACGGAATTGTGGAATTTAATAAAAAAAACTATATAAGAGCTGAAAATATACTTGAATACGCTCTTCAACAGGATCCGCATTGCCCGACTACTCGATATTACTATGCAATGACTCTTGTTTATAATAAAAAGTATAAATACGCCGCGCAAGAATATCAGTATATTATAAAGCATTTTCCAAACACATATGTGGCACAAAAGTCAAAAACAGGCTTAAAAAATATTGCTGTAGATGCTGGTATCAGTGTTGATAAAATAAAAATAAACCACCGTGGCAATATAATTATTCTTCCTGAAGTTACTGTAAATAATCGCTTAAAGTTGTCAATGCTTTTGGATACCGGTGCAAGCTATATGGTCATAACTCAAAAGCAGGCTAATAGTTTAGGCTTAAGAAATTTTAAAAACGTTAAGTTAAGTACTGCTAATGGAATTGTAACCGGTAAGCTTACCACTCTTAAAAGTGTTAAGGTAGGCAATAGCGAATCCAAAAATGTTGCTGCTGTAATACTTCCTGACGCTACGTCAGGACGAGTACAAGGCATTTTAGGATTAAGTTTTTTAAAAAATTATAAATACACAATCGATAGAAAAAACAGTCTTCTTATCCTGGATAAAAACTAGGTGATAGTCATAAAAGTTAAAACCTGGCCCATAATTTAATTAAATAGTAAATAACAGACCAGGTTTTTTAAAATTTATTTTAATTTTTCCAAATACTCAGCATAAGGGCTTAATATTTGATTGGAATAAAACTTAAAGAAGTCTTCTTCTTCTTTCGACTCAATTTCTTCATGTTTTATTGATTCTTCAGTTTTATTTTTACAGCTTAAAATATAGTCAGATAAGCTATTAATAACTATATGCCTGCTTTCATCAGGCAGCTTGTGCAAAAACATAAGCTTAACAATGATTAATTGATTTGCAAGCGCCGGGTTTTCGGGTAAATCACTAACCATTAGTTCAAATAAACGATTTTTACCGGCTTCTGTAATTGAATAAATGGATTTTTTTTGCCCTCCGATAGTTAAAGTATTTTTTAGCTCAACATAGTTATCCTTTTCAAGTCTTTTCAGCGCAGGATGTATGGAGCCAAAGCTTAATTTAAAAAACAGAAAAAATCTTTTATCTATTTTTCGCTTTACACCATAAATCGTGCTGCTCTCCTTGAATAAAACAATCAATACCAACAACTCAATCATATTCGTCTCCAAAATAATTAAATTAATTAAAGTTACTTAATCCAGCCTCTACTTAATTTTACGTAGAAATAATAAAAAAAGAAATTATTAGACTCGTAATATTAAAATTATTATAAAAAATGTAAGCAAATCTATTTTTATCTATTATATATCAAAATTTTAACTATTGATATTAAATTATTGTTTGAGTAATCTAATTATAAAGTAAAAAAGTATTTCCGGCAGGCAAAATAAATATGATTGAAAATCAATTAAATAATAGAATTCTTCAGGTAATAGAAAATTCAAACTTAAAGCATATTGCAATAATAATGGATGGAAACCGTCGTTGGGCAAAGCTGCATAATTTGCCGACAATTGCAGGACATAATCACGGCGTAAAATCTTTAAAAAACTTAATAGAAACAGCAGATGACTGGAATATTAAATATATTACAGCTTATGCTTTTTCAACGGAAAACTGGGACAGAAAAAAAGAAGAAGTCGATTTTTTAATGATGCTGATAGGTAAAACAATCAGTAATGAAATAGATGAACTTCACCAAAAAAACGTAAAGGTAAGAATAATAGGTGATTTATCAGAATTATCCTTCAAACTTCAGGATATTTTAAATTCTGCGATGGATAAAACAAAATATAATACCGGATTAAATCTTCAAATGGCAATAAACTATGGAGCAAGAAGAGAAATTTTAACCTCTGTAAAAAAAATAGCTGCACTTATAAATAATAAAAGTTTAAAAGTAGATGATATTAGTGAAGATTTAATATCTCAAAATCTTTATACAAGCGATATACCTGATCCTGATTTATTAATAAGAACATCGGGAGAATACAGGATCAGTAATTATTTATTGTGGCAAGCTGCATATTCTGAAATATATATAACTGATACTTTGTGGCCGGACTTTGGCGATAATGATCTCGAAGAGGCTATAATGACATATGCAAAGAGAGACAGACGATTTGGGAAAGGGTAATTAAACATGAGTATAAAAAAGATTGTGCTTGCAACAAAAAACAAGGGTAAAGTTAAAGAAATACAACAAGCTCTAAAAGAACTGGGTATTGAAATTGTTGAAATTGAAGGCGATTTCTCTCCCGAAGAAAACGGAGCAACTTTTAAAGAAAATGCTTACATCAAAGCTTATGAAGCCGCAAAAATAGAAAATCTCCCTGCCTTGGCAGATGATTCAGGTTTAGAAGTTGATGCATTAGACGGGAGGCCCGGCATACATTCATCAAGGTACGCAAACACCGATAAAGAAAGAATTCAAAAACTTGTTAAAGAAATAACTGAATCTCCTAAAAAAGAAAAATCAGCAAGATTTAAATGCGAAATGGTATTAGCCTCACCCTCGGGGGAAACCCTTTATTCATCAACCGGCACTTGCGAGGGTGAGATTATTGATACACCTTGCGGCACTAACGGATTTGGCTATGATCCTGTTTTTTATATTAAAGGATTTAATGCAACTATGGCTGAAATAAACCTTGAACAAAAAAATAAAATAAGCCACCGCGGCAAAGCTTTAAAATCTATGATTGACTGGCTTAAAGCCCAAAAGTAAAACTTTTTATAAAGCTATTTGTCTTTTTGTCCAAAAATATTTTTCATGTTCATTAATACATAAAAAGCAACCCCTCCCCAGCATAAGCAGTTAAATGATCCGGGAACATTGCTTTTAATTCCGTATATAATTCCTGCCAGTATATTTGCAAAAATAATACATATTATTAATATTCTCAACTCTTTTAAATTACTCAAGAAAATACCTCCATCGATAATTAATATTTCTTTCTTTTATTATTACATTTTCTTTTATAAAGATGTTTTTGTTTTATACCCATCCACCGCCCTTTTTTTGATAAAGGGTAAAACCTTTTTAATCCCTTCAATGTTTAGCCAAGGAGAAATATTATGAGCGATACCAAAATAGTTTTTGTAGATACAAAAGACATAGAGAAAGACTATCTGGATAAAAAAGACTTAAAAAAGCTTAACCCTATTTATATCGACAAAGCTTTGCACGAAATACACGACTTTTCGCAGATTGAAGACGCAGAAATTTTGTCTGTATTTACTTCGTCAATTGTAAAACCGATTTCACTTGAGAATTTTACGAACCTAAAAGTTATTACAACCCGCTCTACCGGCTATGATCATATTGATTTAAATTACTGTAAGGAAAATAATATAAAAATTTGCAATGTCCCCAGATACGGAGAGGCAGCAGTAGCAGAATTTGCATTTGCTCTTTTATTAAATATTACAAGAAAAGTCCATGAGGCTTATGCAGGCTTACAACACGGAATTGTTGATATTTACGGTTACATGGGTACTGACTTGTATGGTAAAACTATTGGAATAATAGGAACAGGCTGTATTGGAACTCAAGCAATAAGGATAGCTAACGGATTTTGTATGAATATACTTGCTTATGATATTTATCCTAAGCCTGAACTGGCTAAACAATGGAATTTTGAATATGTTGAGCTTGATGAGCTTTATAAGCTATCTGATATTATTTCGCTTCACGCGCCTGCAACCAAGCAAAATGCTCATATGCTCAATAAAGAGTCATTTAAAAAAATGAAAAAAGGTGTGATCATAATAAATACTGCCAGAGGAGAAATTATTAATACAGAAGATCTTTATGTGGCTATAAAAGAAGGAATTGTAGCAGGTGCCGGTTTAGATGTGCTGGAGTGTGAAGATTTGATTATCAGAGAAGAGGATTATTTGATGAAAATTGATTATATTAGGGAAGATTGTTTAAAAAAATCTTTGATTAATCATAAGCTTTTAGATTTGCCAAATGTTATTGTTACGCCGCATGTTGCATTTGACAGTTTGGGGGCTATACAAAAAATATTAGATATTACTATAGATAATATTAAAAATTATTTAAAAGGCAATATAGTTAATCAAGTAAATAATAATAATAATAAGTTACAGTAGGCTTTTTGCCGGATTGCAATATTTTTGTTATAAAAATCGCGGGATTTACAGTATAAAAATAGTGAGATATCTATTGTAAAAATCTTAGATCTCTTTATTATTTTATTTTTTATTTATTCAAAAAAAAAACGGACTAAAATTCAACTCAAAAGTAATAGTCCGTTAAATTCGTCTGTCAGCTAATTATAACTTTAATTTCCAAATAATCTGTTTCTTACAAAAAGTTTAAGTTTTTTATTATACCCGCCAAATTCATAATTGATCGTCTCTTCAATCATATTACCGTATAGTTCATTAAATGTGTCTATATCTTGTGCTATCCTGTCAAACAGTTCAATATCATTGATCAAATCAATCAAAAATTTATTATTTTTCAGATAATTTATTTGGGCAGGTTTCTGGGCAATATTTATTTTTTTGCTTAGATAATCATTTAAATTTATACATTTATTTTCTACACAATTATTTACAACTGCCATATCCAATCTCCTAATTAAGTTTTAGTTATCTTCTCTTTAACTACTCAATTCATAATATTTGACTTTTGGTTTTTATCTTTTTTCTTACATGTATATTAAGTTATCATATTTAAAAAGTTGTTAGTGTATAATATACAATTTAACACTTCTTAATATTTTTTATAGATTGTTAAAAAATTAATCCAGTGAATTATCTCTGATAGTGTCTAAAGTTAGGCTGATAAGGTCAAGAATTTCCTCAAACTTTTCATCAAGTACATACATCGCATCTTCTTTATCACTAATATTGCCATGAAAAAATTTTTTATATTTTTCATGATTAAACCAGTATTCCTGGGTATCTTGCAGCACTTCGCGCAATTTTACAATATTTTCAAAGGATTCAAAATTAGCTTCGGGCTTATTTTTATACTTTTTTTTCATATTATCAACAAAAAGGTTGTACATATTGGCTTTAGCAGAAAACATCTGAATATTTTTTGCATTTGGCCCGCTTTCTGCCAAAGACCGAATACTTAGCATATACGGTGATATATTTTTTAAATCCTTCAAGTAACCGGCATACTTACCGTACCCCACTATAGTTCCCAAGTAGATTTCAGGAAAATCTTTTGGTGCTATTTGCAATAATTCTTTTTCAACAGGATCACCAAACTCATAGTTTTGTTGAATTAATGATCCGGTCTTAGGTGGCTTGTCCAGCTTTATCAGCTCTTTTTCGTATTTAGCCTCTTTTAAAATCTCATCTATATTGTCAAATTCTCCTAAAATCAGACCCATTGGTTTACCGTTATTAGGAGATTTAAGCTTGTCAGAAAATATATTTTTTTTATTAAATTCTTTAATAAGTAAAGCTGAAGGCTTGTGAGACCCTGCTGACTTTTTTATCGATAAAATATTACCAAAGTCAACATACTCTCCGATAATAACTCCTGCCGGCTTACCTAAATCTGAATATGCCGGTTTTTTAGAATAGTTACTGCTTTTTGATAAATTTCCTAATTCTTGTGTTAAAGTAGTATTTTTGTTAAGCTTACTTGTATTTTTAGGCTTAGAAGAAAAGGGTTTACCTAATTTAGGCAGTTCTCCTACGTATCCTGCACCGCTGCATAAAAGAGCTAATCCGGCTAATATTGTTATATTTATGGCTTTAGAAGAAGTATGCGGCATAAATCTCCTTAAATTTATTTTTTTTAACAGTATATAATTATTTTAATGAATAAATGCCTAAAAGTCATATACTTTATTTAATTGACTCAA
Organism: Candidatus Gastranaerophilales bacterium; assembly: GCA_028282645.1. GTDB lineage: Bacteria > Cyanobacteriota > Vampirovibrionia > Gastranaerophilales > JANQFW01 > JANQFW01. The sequence continues at coordinate 4,143 of JANQHM010000178.1, read as the reverse complement.
ACAAATTTTTTGTAAACAAAAAAAAGACATAGCAAATTCTTTTTGTTATCTTTTTATTATGTGTAATATTTTTGAAAAAGAACTCCAAAATTTAAAAAAACAAAGCCGTTTTAGACAAATAAAAAATATCGGCTCTAAAAATGGTAAATATATAAATGTAAACGGAAAAAACTACCTGAACCTATCGTCCAATGATTATTTAGGCATTGCAGGCAATAAGGACTTAACACAAATGTTTTTAAAAGAAAATAAGGATTTTTCTTTCGGTTCAGCCTCTTCCAGGCTGTTAACGGGGAATCTGCCTTTGTACAAAGAACTGGAAGCCTTACTCGCCCGCTTGCATAACAAAGATGGGGCATTATTATTCAACAGCGGATATCACGCTAATATTGGTATAATATCAGCACTTGCCCAAAAAGATGATATTGTTTTTTCCGATAAATTAAATCATGCCAGCATAATTGACGGCTTAAAGCTTTCTGACGGAAAATTTTACAGGTATAAACACCTGAACTATGAACACTTGGAATCTTTATTGAAAAAGCATCGTACAGATTATAATAAAGCCTTTATTATGAGCGAAACAGTTTTTAGCATGGACGGTGATATTACTGATTTACATAAGTTAATAGAATTAAAAAACAAATATAGAGCTTTTTTGATTATTGATGAAGCGCATGCATTTGGTGCATTTGGTCAAAATAAGCTCGGAATATGCGAAGAACAAAATGTAATTAATGAAACTGATATAATAACAGGAACTTTTGGTAAATCAATAGGATCGATCGGTGCATATTGCGTAGCCAGTCAGTCAATAATTGACTATCTGATTAATACAACCCGCTCCTTTATCTTTACAACAGCTTTGCCTGATGTTAATATTATGTTTTCCAAATGGGTAATAGAAAAGGTTTTGCCCGATATAGACACTAAAAAACTTTTTAATACTGCGTCAAAATTAAGAAATGTATTGGCTGAAAATAAAATTAAAACCTGTGGCCAAAGCCAAATAGTACCCGTTATGATAGGAGATAATCTAAAAACAGTACAAGCTGCCGAGCATCTGCAAAGCAAAGGCTACTATGTCTTACCGATCAGGCCACCTACAGTAGCACCAAATACATCGCGATTAAGGTTTTCTTTAACGGCAGATATTGAATGGGATGATATTAAAGATATTCCAAATATTTTAAAAGAGGTATTGTAATGAAATTTAAATGGTTAAATCAGCAAAAGAATGACTCTCTAATTGTTTTTTGTAATGGTTGGGCTATGGATGAAAGATCTATAACTCATTTGGAGTGCCAATCTTACGATATTCTGGTAATATATGATTATTCTGATTTAAAAATACCTGAAGAAACAATAAAAAATATAAGCAGCTATTCTGATAAATATTTAATAGCCTGGTCTATGGGAATATGGGCAGCAGCAAAAACTCTAAATAATATAGTATTTAATAAAAAAATAGCAATAAACGGAACCCTTAAGCCAATAAATAATGAATTTGGCATAGCTGAACAAGTATTTAAAGGCACGCTTGATAATCTTTCAGAAGTAACAAGAGACAAATTTTTTAGGAGAATGTTTTTAAACCAAGCTGATTTTGCCCAATTTATACCCCCTCAAAGGAGTTTAGAAAATCAAAAACAGGAACTGGCAGCATTATTAAAGATAGCTACAGAACCTCAAAACAATAAATTTAATTATGATATAGTGCTTATATCAGCAAAAGACAAGATTATGCCTACTAAAAACCAGGTTAATTATTGGAAAAACTATATAAGTCTTGAAGCAGGACATTATCCGTTTTATAATTTCAGCAGTTGGAGTGAAATTGTAAATGTTGGATAAAACTCTTCTTCAAAAACGCTTTGAAAAAGGCTTTGATACCTATCGCAAAAATGCATTTATTCAATCAAAAACCGCTCAGAGCATAATAGAAATAATTTTAAAATCAAATAAAAACTTTAAAACCATCTACGAAATAGGCGCGGGCGAAGGGCTTTTAACAGAATCCATAGATAAAAATTTATCTTATGATACTTTTTACGCTAATGATATCGTTGAATCAGCAGGTGATTTAATTAAAAATATAAATAATAACATAATTTTTCAACCCGGTGACATCGAAGAATTAACTTTGCCTCAAGGGCTTGACCTGGTTGCTTCTAATGCGGCATTGCAATGGGTGGAAGATTTGGAAAATTTATTTAAAAAAATAAAAGAAAATTTAAACCCGGACGGTATGTTTATTTTTTCTTCTTTTGGCGGTCAAAACTTGATAGAATTAAAAAATATAACCGGTACCGGCTTGAATTATAGAGAATTAAATGAATTAAAAAATATTTTTTCAAATTATTTTGATATTTTTTATTTTGATGATTATATTGAAAAATTATATTTTGATAATCCTTTTAAAGTATTAAATCACTTAAAATTCACAGGCACAAATGCAATAATTCAAACACACTGGACAAAAACAAAATTAAAAGAGTTTATAGCAAAATATGAAGAATTAAGAGAAACAACCGGAATACCGGTAACTTATCATCCTGTAATTTTTGGCGGGGTTACAAAGTAACAGGTAAAAGACGTGAATCAGGGTAAAGAACAAAAAGATTTTTTTAAAACATTAAATTTATATGATGCTATTGCTATTTTAGCAGGAGCAATGATAGGTTCCGGCATATTTATTGTCTCTTCCCACATGGCACAAGAAGTAAATAATACATCGCTGCTTCTTTTAGTATGGTTAATATCAGGCATTATGACTATAATAGGCGCATTATCCTATGGCGAATTCTCTGCCAGTTTGCCGCACGCCGGAGGGCAATATATATATTTAAAAGAAACCTGGGGCAAAATAACAGGTTTTCTTTACGGCTGGTCTCTTTTTTTAGTTATACAAACAGGTGCTATTGCGGCTGTTGCTGTTGCTTTTGCTAAATTTTTAGGGACATTATTCCCTAACATAAGTTCTAGTGCAACATTATTTTATATTTATAAATTACCTGTATCATCCCAACAGCTAATAGCAATAGCATTAATTATTTTGCTCACATTTATCAATGTTTTTGGGGTAAAACCTGCATCAAAAATTCAAAATTTTATTTCTGCTACAAATATTATTGCTCTTGCTGGAATAATATTTTCAGGCTTGTTTATTGGTTTTAATACGGAAGTTTTGAGTTTAAACATTTCTGCGCCTATAAACATAACGGAATCAAACATTAATATATTTTCAGTTATTGCAATAGCTTTAGTAGGTGGTATTTTTGCGTTTGAAGGCTGGAATAACTTAACATTTATAGCTGCTGAAATAAGAAACACTCAAAAAAATCTTCCTCTGGCATTGATTGCAGGAACCGGCCTGGTCATTCTTCTTTATTTACTTACAAATATTGCATATATATCCGTATTATCTATTGACCAGGTAAAAAGTGCTCAGGATGGAATAATCGGAGCCGTGTTTATGGAGTCTATATTTGGCTATTACGGAAAAGTAACAATATCGGTTATTATTATTATAGCGGCATTTGGATGTGTAAACAGTACTATACTTAGCGGGGCAAGGGTTTTGTATGCAATGGCAAAGGACAAATTATTCTTTAAACATATGTCTTACCTTGGAAAAACCTCAAACACCCCCGAAAATGCTTTATATTTACAAGGCTTATGGTCAATAATCCTTGTTATAAGCGGTACATTCTCTCAATTATTAGATTATTTGGTTTTTGCGGCATTATTGTTTTATACCTTGACAGTTGGCGGCTTATTTATATTCAGAAAAAAACATCCAAACCTGGAAAGACCTTACAAAGCCCTGGGTTATCCTTATTTACCCATAATTTACTGTGTGGTTTCTGTTTTTGTAAAAATAAACCTGTTAATATACAAGCCTATGTATACCTGGCCGGGCTTTCTTATTGTATTAACGGGTATACCTGTTTATTTATTCTGGCAAAAATTAAATAAAAAAAGCCGTCTTGCACTGTGATCTGATAACCCAAACCCCGGAGCAGCTTTATTTTTTGTATAAATTTACGCGCGCATAACAAAACCCGTACTTTTAGCCTTAAAGAGAGTTAAAAAAAATATTCAATTGTATGTTACGTAAAAATCAAAAATAATTTATACAAC
>JANQHM010000177.1 GCA_028282645.1 Candidatus Gastranaerophilales bacterium | reverse complement strand
ACTAATAGTATTTTGGCTCATTTAAGTGTTTTTTTCAAAACAACTATTTTTTCAAACACTGACTATTTTTAATTTTTAGCTAGAATTAATTTGCCCTGCATCAAATATATTTTAGAAAAAGCTCTTTTTGTTTTTATACTTAATTTTTCATTTAAAACTTTATCCTTTTCTAGTTCCAATTCTAATTTAAAAATATCCTTATTATTCTCAAATATAATTTCAAACTTTGTTGGTAAAGTTTTGCTTAACATATGTTGTCTGTATGGTATTTCCACTTCTTTGCTCAAATCATAAAAAGATTTTTCTGCAAACCAAATGAAAAAGCTTAAAGCTTTTAAAATGTTTGTTTTACCTGATGCATTATTTCCGAGAATACAGTTAGTATTACTTATAAAATGTCCTGTAGCAGTTTGAACTATGCTATCATCCTACTTTTTGGGAACGGTAAAATCTAACTCCTGTTGATCCCTGACACTATAAAAATTTTCGACCTTAAAGTTATGAATCATTTCCATTAATCCTTATAAACTACAATTTAATGTTAAAATAACTTCTTAATGGATAAAAGTCAATTATTAATATTTTTAAATTTTTTAAACTATCAAAAACTTTCTGTAACAATTTATTTATCTTTCTACAATCAAATGAGTAATTTGCTAAAGATTTTTTTAAAAACTACAGATATATGTATCAAGAGAGCGATAATATAAATAAGATAAAAAATAACTGATATAAAATAATTTAATTGATGAAAAGTAATAAGATATTCGGGAGTTTGTCATGACTGAGAACTTTGTACCTTACGGTGGTCTTGCCAACGTTATAAATTCATTAAATTCTGATGAGGAAATAAAGGTATTTTTAACAAGGTACAAGCAATGGTATATAAAAACACACAGGCTATCAAAGCAAGAGGCTGAAAGAAGAGTTGTTTTAGACTTAAACTATTTCTTTTGCAAGTTCATACAAAACAAGGAATTAATAAAAAAAATAAGCAATATAGTAAATAAAATATATTCATATCAGGTATAGATTTAGAAATATACTACCTCAAAAATACTTTTCAGATTCTTTAATCAGATAAAAGCTAATAAAATAAACTATTTTATTATTTCGAAGCAGAAGTGTTAAAAAATTAGGTAATGGCTCTTAACAAATTAGAATAAACTTATAAATTATGGGTTTATTTTTTTATATAGTAATGAAAGTTTAAGATATTTTAATATTAATTATGAAAAATCTCAGATTATACATATGCGTGGCAATTTTAGTTCTTGGAATGCAATCTTCTGCATTTTCAAAAGAGAAAAAGATACGCCCATTGTGCACACGGGGGGCTTGCGATACTGTATTATATGTATTCCCTCATCTTAAGAGTGAAAAACGCTATATTCTATGGCCTGCAAATGCTAATTTTTTAGAAAAAATACACGTTTACAAAGACATTGCAGAAGAAGTAAATCCCAAGAAGTCTAAAAAATAATAAATAGTGATATAAGGATTTAAAAAAATCAATAATAACTTAAAAAATATAACATTACTAAGCTTTTTTACCTTTTTATTATTCTGTCTAAAAGCCTCACATGCCCAAACTTGGCAAAAAATAGGCAATTATGACAATGGCATTATTGTTTATATTGATAATGACAGCCTAAAGTACAACTCTGAATACATTTATTTCAAGGATAAAATCATTTTACGCAATTCCACAGACATGTTAACAGGCTATGGAGTCGATTATATCGAATATAACAGGACAATAAATTGTAATACTAAAATGATATTCTTAAATTCTATTACATTATTCGATAAGCGTAACAGAATATTAAAAAAACATTACTATTCTTGCCCCGGCTTTGATTATGCATATAATGACGCTATTTATAATAATTTATATAAAAAGTTATGTAAATTTTAAAAACAACACAAATAATAAAAATAACAAGCTTCTATCCTTTTAAAATTAAGCTACAGAAGCTTTTTTTATTATTTTACGGATAAAAAAAGTTTACTTAAAACGGTTGTAAAATTTTTGATATTTTTATATGCTACAAATATGTATAATATCAAAATTCAATAAGTTAAAAATACTTTTATTTAAAAAAAATACTAAAAATTTTATTTTTTAACCGTTAATAAAATAGCTTATAATTATCTTATTGATACGAGTTTATCAGAGCTGGGGAGTATGAAAGAACAATTTAAAGTTTCCAAAATTCTAATTGTGGATGATGAGTCCATGATTACCCTTAGTTTGAAGAATCTGCTTCAACTGGAAGGGAATTATGATGTAATAGTTTTTAACTCACCTGTTGAAGCATTGGATTACGCAAAAGAAAACATTATTGATCTTGTTATTTCAGATTTTTTAATGCCACAAATGAACGGTATAGAGTTCTTAACCAAAATAAAAAAATATCACGCAGATATAAGTTTAATTCTTCTAACCGGCTACGCGGACAAAGAAAACGCAATTAATGCAATAAACAAAGTTGGCCTATACAGATACATGGAAAAACCATGGCAAAATGACGAGCTTTTAATCTGCGTAAAAAACGGATTGGAAAGAAGTCACTTATACGAAAAACTTCAGCTTAAAATAAAAGAACTGGATACAGCTAACCAAAAGCTGGAAAATTATAATAAAAATCTTGAAGAATTAGTAAAAGAAAAGACAAATTATTTGCAAGAAGCCCTAAATAATCTGGAATGTGCAAATAATAAACTAAATGCTACTTTTAACAGCTGCGCGGATGGAATTATTATCATTTCAAAATCAGGTGTGCTTATGCAAACAAACCCCGCTTTTGAGAATATGAGCGGTGTTTGTCATTATAAGGGACAAAATATTGATTTAACTGATATTTTTGAAAAAGACCTTAACTTAACCACAGAACAAACTCTATTAAGAGATTTAAAAATAAAAAATAAAATAACTCACAGAGATACCCCAGTAGAAGTAAGCGTAGCACCTGTTTACATCAATAATAACAATAAAACAAATGAATTTTATATATGCGTAATAAGAGATATCACTACACAACAAGAAGCAAACCGATTAAGAGATGACTTTATTGCAACACTGACACATGACCTAAAAACACCATTACATGCCGCTATTCAAACACTGGATTTTTTCCTTGACGGCACTGTAGGCCCCTTGAATGATAAACAACATTTATTATTAGAAGCAATGAAAAGCAGCAACAACGACCTACTTTCTCTTGTAAATAATTTACTGCAAGCTTATAAATATGAATCAGGCCAACTTTATTTATCAAAAGATGAGTTTGAATTAAAAGAATTTATAGATAATTGTATTAATGAAGTTGATGCCCTAATAAAGAAAAAAGAAATCAATCTAACAATAGACGTTAAAGACAACGAAAAAATATACGCAGATAAGCAAGAACTAAAAAGAGTTGTTATAAACTTGCTTGGCAACGCAATATCATACACGTCTCAAAGTAAAAATATAAACATTTATACGGATATTGACGATAGTTTTGTTAATATATCAATAAGAGACGAAGGAGGAGGTATACCTTCAGAGGATATACCTAAATTATTTAACCGCTTTTCGCAGGGTACCTCAAAAAAGAGATCAACCGGTACAGGGCTTGGTTTATTTTTATCAGGGCAAATAATTGAAGCGCATGGCGGAAATATTAGCCTGGAAAGCGAATACGGTAAGGGGAGTATATTTAAATTTAGTTTACCGAGAAAGGTAGTTAAGGTGTAAATATGAGTGAAGAGATTAAAATTTTACTAGTCGAAGACCATACAATGACAAGAATGGGTCTACAATTAGTTTTAGAAAAATCAAATGACATAAAATTAATTGCAGAAGCAGAGGATGGAAAAGCTGCAATAAAGTTAGCCGGTGAATTAAAGCCCAATGTAATAATAATGGATATAGGCTTACCCGAAATAGACGGTATTGAAGCGACTAAAAAAATAAAAGAATCCGAAATACCGAGCAAAGTTTTAGTATTTACATCCAGAGAAAATGAAACAGATGTTTTTGCCGCCCTAAGTGCAGGCGCGGATGCTTATATAATGAAAGGAGCATCTCCCGAAACATTAATTTCAGCTATAAAAGCAGTAAATGACGGAGCCGCCTGGCTGGATCCTGCTATTGCAAAACTTGTGCTGAGCAATATCAGTCAACCTGCACCAGTGAAAGAAGAGGCAGTTTCCGCAAAAGAAAAAGGCTCAAGGAAAAATTATTATGCCGGCTTAACAGAGAGGGAGCTGGAAGTATTGAAATTAATTGTTGAAGGCTTATCCAACCCTCAGATAGCAGAAAGGCTTTATATTACCAGAGCCACCGCAAAGGCTCATGTGCATAGTATTTTACAAAAGCTTTGCGTTGATGACAGAACTCAAGCAGCTGTCACCGCAATGAAAGAAGGCATTGTTTAAAAAATTTTTATCCATCCGGTATAGAGCTATAAGGTAATAGATAAATGCGGTTTAGATTTAAATATTTAATATGTTTAATTCTTATTCTATTGTGTTCGTATAATATTTCGTATGGTTTACCTTTTTTTAAAAAGAAACCAAAGTCTCCGCCGCCTGAATTAACAGCACGAGATTATGCGGATGAATATATGCTTAATTTATATAATGATCCTCCGGGGACACAAAATATAGACCTGTCTAATATTCAGCAATACAAAATAAAAATAAGCCCTGCTGTTATATCTCCTGATATGAAAAATGCTGCTTTTACGGAAGTTTATTTCTATCCCCGCTCAAAACAAACCGCATCCAGGGCATTATGGATAAACCTTCAACAAGCTAACAATTTTAAGTCGATTGATTTATTAGATCCTAAGTCTTTTAACAGATACACAAAAACATTAATGACTACAGGTATGGACAGGCTCTATAAACACGACAGTTTTCGTACATTAACAGTGGTAGACTGGTCTGCGGACAGTAAAAAAATTTTATTAAAAGAAATAATAGGTAAAAGATTAAAAGGAATAAGCGCAACAAGGCTTTGGGTTTATAATTTTAAAGATAACAGCCTGATTAGACTAAATATTATAAGGTCAGCCATTACATATTACTGGAAAAAAAAGGCTAAGATCAGGTTATATGAATATGTATGGGATATTGAGCCTTTGGGGTGGTCATTATCAGAACCTGACTATATTGTTGTTAATTCCTACGGGTACAGCAGAATAGGCAAAAAAAGTTTTCTTGGCAGCTGGAAGGTTCATCACAAAAATATTCGATCAGAATTAATTTCTTTACATAAGCAAAAAACACCCGTAAGTAGAAACGGATTCTTTTTAACCAGGATAAAAGAAGGGTTTTAATAGTCTAATGCAAACAGTCTTGAGCGATAATGTTCTTTCTATGCCGGCTGTTCCCTTAGAATTTTTTCCTGTAAAATTAATTTTTCTTATGTTCATCTTAGCCTACTCCTTAATTAGGATTAAGTTAAATATAATTTTATTTATTATTTAAAATTTAAAAAAATAATAAAATTAATAATGATTTGACTGTTAAACTAGAATTAAGTCATTAATTAAGTCGTGGCTCGCACTGTTTATACAATCAAAATATCTTCGGGATTATAAGCAGGTTTCGCTCCATAATGCTCTACCCTGTTTGTCCAGTTTTTACCTAAATTATAATACCTTAAACTATCTGTATCAGGATTAATTGTTTTTTCAAGCTTTTGTTTTAACTCTGCAAGCTGAACAGGGTCTAACAAGCACTCAAAAACAGAATTTTGAACCCTTTGACCGTAATTTACGCATAATTTTGCAACTTGCCTCAGCCGCTTTTTTCCGGCCTTATCTTCTGTATTAACATCATATGTAATTAAAACTAGCATGCTAAAATTCCTTATTTCCAGATAAACGGAGGATATTCGTCAAGATCACCCCTTAAAT
>JANQHM010000260.1 GCA_028282645.1 Candidatus Gastranaerophilales bacterium | reverse complement strand
TAACGCTCCCGCTTCGCAATTCAGAGAATAGCTTATTTTATTAGTTTTTACCTGAATTAAAGAATCTGAAAAGTATTTTAGAGTTAGTATAATGCTATTTCTATTTAAAAAAGAAAAATTTTTAAAATTGTAAAACATTGTTAAATTGTTAGGGAGAAGAATATGACATCGACAACTATTTCAAAATTTTCGGAAAAATTTGATTTTATAAAAACTCTTGATAATCCTGCCCTTATTATTAATAAAGAAGGCACTGTAGTTTTAGTAAATGATACCTACTTAAAAGTATTTGATAAAAAACAAGAAGAGATTTTAAATAAAATTACTTATGAAGAAGCTTGTGAACATAACTTATGCGGCACCAAAGACTGCCCTGTCCAAAAATCATTAAGAATAAAAAAGGCAGATACAAAAGAAGTCCTTTACAGAAAAAACGAATTCGATATTTTATATCTTAGATATACAGCCAATCCTGTTTTTGAAGATAATGAAATAATAGGAACATTTATAAATATAATTGATGTAACGAACGAAGCAAATACAAAACATCTTCTTAATCAGCTTAAAGGTGATTTAGATTCTCTGCCTACACCAATTGTAGAAATTGACAAGTTATATAATATTACCTATATCAACCCGGCAGGTGCTTCAGTTGCGGGCAAGCCCGTTGAAGAGCTTATAGGACAAAAATGCTACGACCTTTTTAAAACAACCCACTGTAAAACTGAAAAATGTGCCTGTGCTCAAGCTATGCAAACTGATTCAATTGTTACGGAAGAAACTATTGCAAGACCTAAAGATGATGCTATTATCCCTATCAAATACACAGCATCTCCTATAAAAGATGCAAAAGGCAATATCAAAGGTGCTCTTGAGTATATCCAGGATGTTACGGAAGAGCGTAAACAGCAGCAAATGGCCCAGGAAAAGATTAATAACCTTGATTCTCTTCCTACCCCTATTATGGCTATTGATAATAACTTTACAATTACATATATGAACCCAACAGGTGCAGCCGTTGCAGGTAAAACACCCGAAGAGGTCATCGGATTAAAATGCTATAACCTTTTTAAAACAACTCACTGTAAAACTGAAAAATGCGCTTGTGCTCAGGCCATGAAAACTGATTCTATTATTACGGAGGAAACTATTGCAAGGCCGAAAGATGATGCCATTATTCCTATAAAATACACAGCATCTCCTATAAAAGATGCTAAAGGCAATATCAAAGGTGCTCTTGAATATATACAGGATGTTACGGAAGAGCGCAAACAGCAACAATTAGCTCAGGAAAAGATTAACAATCTTGATTCTCTTCCTACCCCTATTATGGCTATTGATAACAATTTTACCGTAACTTATATGAACCCTACAGGAGCAGCTGTCACAGGTATGACACCGGATGAGGTTATAGGCAAAAAATGCTACGACCTTTTTAAAACAACTCATTGCAAAACTGAAAAATGCGCTTGCTCTCAAGCAATGAAAACAGATTCTATTGTTACTGAAGAAACAGTTGCAAGGCCGAAAGACAATGCATTTATTCCTATAAAATATACAGCATCTCCTATAAAAGATGCTAAAGGTAATATCAAAGGTGCTCTTGAGTATATCCAGGATGTTACGGAAGAGCGTAAACAACAACAATTGGCACAAGAAAAAATAAATAACCTTGATACCATTCCTACCCCTATTATGGCTATTGATAATAACTTTACAATTACTTATATGAATTCTACAGGCGCGGCTGTAGCCGGTAAATGTGCCGAGGACGTTATTGGATTAAAATGTTATGATCTTTTTAAAACCACTCATTGTAAAACTGAAAAATGTGCCTGTGCCCAAGCTATGAAAAATGATTCCATTGTTACGGAGGAAACTATTGCAAGACCCAAAGATGATGCTATAGTTCCTATAAAATATACCGCATCTCCGATAAAAGATGCTAAAGGTAATATCAAAGGTGCTCTTGAATATATTCAGGATATTACGGAAGAGCGAAAACAGCAGCAGTTGGCTCAGGAAAAAATTAATAACCTTGATGCTATACCTACACCGATTAAAGCTATTGATAATAACTTTAATATCACATATATCAATCCGGCAGGTGCTGCACTGACCGGAAAAACAACAGAGGATGCACTCGGACAAAAATGTTACGAAATTTTTAAAACCGATAACTGTCAAACAGATAACTGTCCCTGCGCCCAAGCAATGAAAAGCGACAGCATTATAAGCAGAAAAGGTAAAGCCAACCCTAATAATAATAATGAAATAACAGTTTCTTGTACAGGTGCACCCATAAAAGACGCTAAAGGTAATATTAAAGGTGCTCTTGAATATATGCTTGACATTACTGCTCAGGATGAAGTTGAACAATCTGTAAACAATTGCTCTTTAGAGGTGCTAAGCATCGTTGAAGAGACAAAAGCAAATATGGAGTCTGTCGGAACCCAGATAGACTCCATGAAAAATTCAATATCTAAAGAGGTTGAATCACTTGAAACTTCTACAGAAAAAATGAAGCAAATGCATAATAACTCAAAAGAAATGCTAAATTCTACTCAAAAATCAGCAGAGCTGGCAAATAAAGTGGCAAGCGAAGCCCAAGCCGGTAAACAGGCAGGAAATAAAGCTACTGATAAATTTGTTACAATTGAAGAATCTATTAAGCAAAGCAGTAAAATGGTTTATGGGCTAACATCCCAGCTTGAAGAAATAACCGGATTTGTTGATGTAATTAAAGAAATAGCATCTCAAACAAATATTCTTGCATTTAACGCCGCAATAGAAGCCGCAAGGGCAGGCGATGCAGGAAGAGGCTTTGCCGTAGTAGCTGATGAGGTTAGAAAACTTGCAGAAAACAGTTCCAAGTCTGCTATTGATATTTCCGGGATTGTTAAAAAGGTTGAAAAAGACTCTAATCAAACTATAGAATCAATGCAGGAAGGTATTAAAATGTTAAATGAAGGATCTGATGTAATTAACAATGCTCTTAATTCTTTAGATAACATATCTTCAAGTATAACAGAGATATCATCTTCCGTATTTACAATAAACAATAATGCTAACAGCTTATCAAAAGAAAGTGAAGAAGTAGCAGAAGAAATTACAAATGTTTTAGAAAATTCTCAAATAAACAAAGAAAAAACAACATCTGTTAATGAATTAGTTATGCAAACAGCAGAAGCAATGAACAGATTATCTGATTCTTCTGAAGAACTTGTTGCTACTGTTGATAAATTATCAGGTTAAAAATGTTTAATAATGATAAAAAATTAGATACAATTTTTCATGAGTGTAGACAATGCGGACTTTGCTGTAGATCATACAGCAAAGTCCTTTTAAAACCCGATGAAGTTGATACAATAAAAAAGCTCGGCGGGCATGTAGGCTTGATGATAGCACTAAATGACCTTAGAGATAAGCCTTTGGATGAACTTATAAAAGATGCAAGATATCAGGATAAAATATATATGATTCATCCTGATAACAAAGGTTGTATTTTTCTCGGGAAAAAAAATAATAAATATTTTTGTAAAATCTACCATTACCGCCCGGAGTCTTGTAAAGGATTTAGGTGTAATATGGCGGATAAGTCCATAGAAACTTTACTGCTTGATGATCCTAATATTCTTTTAGGTACTGATAAGTACGGAAGAAAATTATAGTTTTTAAATTAGTGGTAATATCCGGCATCTTATATTGACTTCTGTGTGCACAAGCGTTAAACTATAAACAACAAAGATAAGCAAAAGGATAAATTATGAAGAAAAACAGGGTACATGTAAATATGTAAGCGGTTTATACGAAACAATAAAGCTTGCTTCAAAACAACAAAAACTTTGGTGAAAGTATCTATATTTGAACGAAGTCCAAGCAAAGACCTGTTTATTATGTTGCCTACAAAAGGCATTTTGTGTTTTTTGAGGTAGAAGAAAATACAATGATCGTTATTGCTATTTTTCACTCGATAATGAATATTCCCGAACGGTTAAAAGATACGCTTGCAGTCACTGACGAAGACGATGAAAAGATGTCGCATTAATCTTCTCTGCAAGACACATACTTTAAAAGTATTTTTGAGCTAGCTAGTATAAGATTATAAGTTTGAATAAAAAAAATGAATATTAAATTTAGACGTGTGGAGTGTCAGCAGAATGAACCTCCTCGACCCAAGGGTCGAGGTATTCTATCGAATAAAAGTTTGACTAAAAGTGAAATTCATATATAATTTAGATAAATATTGTCAATAATATATTTATTAATTTTTGTTTAATTATCATTGACAAATATTCTTTTAAAAAGTATTATTTTTCTTGTAAAAATATTTAAATTTAAACTTAAACTTTAGAAAAAGTTAGAATATATAAAAAAAGTACTATACTTCTTTAATTCGCTATTCAATTTTATTTAATACGATAGTTATATCAAAATTATAGCGACTACATAACAAAGGTGATTACCGTCACTGAAAAAGGAGGCTCATGAAAAGAAAGAGTATTGCCGTTGTTGGAACAAGAGGTTTGCCGGCAAGTTATGGAGGAGTAGAGAAGCATTCTGAAGAGCTTTATACTCGTCTAATAGAAAAAGGTTACAAAATAATTGTATATTCAAGGAATTATTATACTAGAAAAAATGCTTTTAAGTATTTTCATAACGGCATAGAGGTTATTAATATTCCTATTTTAAACATAAAAGGTGTTGAAACCTTTGTTCACTCATTTATTTCAACCATTTTCAGCTTGTTTTCCAAGGCTGATATTATTCACTTTCATTGTCAGGGACCGGCTCTTTTTTGTATTATACCTGCACTATTATTAAAAAATAAACATATAGTGTTTACATGCCATAACATAAGCTGGCATAGTGATAAATGGGGTTTTTTTGCAAAAAGTGTAATAAAACTGGGAGAAAGTATTAGCAGCTATTATCCGACCAGGACTATAGGCGTATCCCAAATGCTTAAAAATTATTACAAGCAAAAATTTAATGTTGATGTTGAATATATACCTAATGGAGTCAGGGTTTTAGATCCTATACCTCTTGATAAAATGAAAGAAGAGTTCAATATTTGTCCGAATAAATACTTTTTAACCGTAACAAGGGTTGTTCCCGAAAAAAATATCGAAATATTAATAGATGCTGTTAATAATCTTGATAATGGTTTTAAGCTCGTAATTGCAGGTGATTCAGCCGGTTCTGACGATTATGTGGACTATCTGAAGAAAAAAGCTGCAAACAGCAGTAAAATTATTTTTACGGGATACAAGTACGGAAGAGAACTGCAAGAGCTCTATTCAAATGCATTTGCTTATCTCTCGGCTTCCAAACTGGAAGGCTTGCCTATTACTGTACTTGAGGCAATGTCAATGTATTTGCCCGTAATTATGAGTAATATACCGGCCCATCTGGAGATTAATCAGCAAAGTCAATCATCCAGCTTTATTTTTGAGATGAATGACAGTAATGACTGCAAGGAAAAAATAAATGAAGTATTGAACTTAAGCCCTGAAGAGCTATCTAAAGCAAAAGAGGCGGCAAGAGATTTTATAATTAACAATTATACCTGGGATAAAATCGTTGAAAAGACTCATGAGGTTTTTCAATCTTAAAAATTATAGATTATTCTTAAAGAAAATTTACTTATTTTTTAATGCATTTTATTTTTTTTTTGTTAATAATAATATTGATAGTAAAATATAAAAAATTTTTTGATTAATGGTCAATCGAGTAATGATGCTTACAAATAAACTTACAGCGATTACTTAAAATAGGTTAAACTATAGGATAAATAAACATGAAAATATTATTGATTATTATATATTGTTTGGTTTTTGTTAACTCCGCCTGTGCAGAACCTGAAAAAGAGCAGTACACTGCGGTAATAAAAAATCAAACTAATATCTCTGACGAGAATAATCAAAAAAACGAGACTTTATATGGTGCAACTGTTAAAAAATCAGTAAGTTTAAAGTATTTAATATCTCCGGGTGATACTTTATCGTTTTCCGTCTATGATGAACCTGACTTGACGCAGAACTCAATAACAGTAAGACCTGACGGTTACGCTACATTTGAACCTATAGGTGAAGTAAATGTCGCGAGCCTTGATATAGATACTTTAACAAAAATTATAGAAAAAAAGATGGAATATTATGTGCGTAATCCTCACGTATCAATAAATATTAAATCTTTTAATCCTGTTAGTGTTTATATTCATGGGGCTGTTCAAAAACCCGGTCTCTATCAGCAGGCTATAAATACTCAACAAGCTGCTACTGATTCTAAAAATCCGCTAGCGCGAACTAATATGAATATTACAAACATTATCGCCAATGCCGGCGGTATAACTTATGATGCGGATCTTGCCAATGTTGAAATTACAAACCGTGTTAAGAATAGAAAATTTAAAGTGGACTTATGGAAGCTGGTTTACGAAGGTGATACAACTCAAGATGTAACCTTGTGTTCTGAGGATGTGATTTTTATTCCAAGGCTGAAAACTGTACCCCCGGCGGATGATAACTTTAAGACACTTGTTAAGTCATCAATTTATCCTGATACTTTCCTGGTTAGAATTATTGGGGAAGTGAATATTCCGGGAATTTACGATATTAACACCAAGAGCCCTTATCTTGATTCTGCTATTGCAATTGCAAAAGGCTATAAGCCTGATGCAAATAAAAAACATATTCTTGTATATAGAAAAACTTTAAATAACAATGTTTCCAGAATTATTGTAAACACTAAAGAAGTGAATTTTGTGCTTCGGCCTAATGATATGATTTTTGTAAAATCAAGCCTGGCCGGCAAAGTTGTACATGCAGCAGAAAAGTTAACCAAGATAATCACACCTTCTAACATGGCGGCATCTACCTATAATAACTGGGCAGAAGTGTTTAATCCCGCAAGAAGGTATGAATATTTAAATAAATAATAATATTGACAAATAATATTACAAATTTTTATGGAGGTTGTTGAGTCAAAGTGGAAGTTTTAAATATAAATAAGTATTCTAAAATTATTGTAAATAAATGGAAGATAATAGTTTATTTTCTGATAGCTTTTTTGATCCTGGGGGTAATATACAGTGTATTGTTTTATAAGCCCCGGTATAAATCCACAGCTAAGTTAATGTTGATGAATAAAGAAACAACTAATTTTGTAACAAATTTAGGAGCGCAAAACCCTAATTTAAGCGGAATAACAAATAAAAGTAATCCTATTTTTACCCAGTTGCAAATTATTACTTCTAATGACCTGTCAGAAAATGTATTAAAAAAGCTTAATAATCAAATAGATATAGGCAATTACCCTGAGAAAATAAAAGCCTTGATACTAAAAAGCGGACTTAATATAGATAATCCTCCGGGTACAGATGTTATTAATGTGGCATACACTTGGGATACATCTGAAAATGCACAAAAAATTCTTCAAGAATATATTGCTGTTTATATAGAGCAAAATATTAGCTTTAATAACCAATCTGTGAGGCAGGCAGGTAAATATATTTCAAATCAATTAAAAAATAGTACAAATGATTTGGAACTGGTAAGAAGTGAAATTAAAAATTATCGTAAAACAAATCAAAGTATTGCAATAGAGCAAGAAGCAGCTTCTATGATTGTGCAAATTACTCAAACTGAAGATCATATTGCACAAATAGAAGGTGAGCTTAGTGCTGAAATTAGCGCAAGTAAAGAACTGTCCAATAAGATTGATATGGATGTAAAAGATGCTATAAATTCAGTAGCTCTGGGGCAAAACGATAATTTGTTAAGCTTGCAAAAAGATCTTCAAAGGGCTGAGCAAAGCTATTCCTTATTATTTTCCAAGTATCCTGCTACTAACCCTAAAGTCCAGTCTGTAAGCAAGCAGATTGACAAGATAAAAAAACAGATAAAAAAACAGATTACCAATACTATTGGGAATAAAATAAACGGTTCTATTATATCTGATCCTCTTAGGACTAAAATTGTAGATAAACTTATTGACTCTCAGATTCAAATCAACTCATTGCAGGCAAAAAAAGATTCTTTAACCGCGACATTAAAGGATTTAAAATTAAAAGTTAATAATATTCCTGATAAACAGGCAACTTTAAGTACTTTATTACAAAAAGAACGCA
This sequence comes from Candidatus Gastranaerophilales bacterium, assembly GCA_028282645.1. Taxonomy (GTDB): domain Bacteria; phylum Cyanobacteriota; class Vampirovibrionia; order Gastranaerophilales; family JANQFW01; genus JANQFW01. Next base: position 8,201 of record JANQHM010000260.1, on the reverse strand, counting down.
CACTTGCCCAGGTTGTCAGAACACTGACTGAAAAATTGATTGAGGCTAAAATAAAAGAGTCTGAAATTGTCAGCAACATAAAAGTTATACAGAATCCTACTTTAACTTATAATGAAAGTTTTCCGACCGCATATCATCTTATAATATTGTTCAGTTTAATCGGTACACTTATCGGGTTTACGTTTGTAATCGGGATGCATTTTGTTGAAGATACTATAGAAGGTGCTCAAGAGCTTGAGGATCTGTTGGGTGTTCCTGTTTTTGGAGTGATTCCCTGGTTAACCAAATCTAATTTTGTTGAGACACTTGAAGCTTATAATGCGGATTCTCTTGTGGGGATAATTTATCAAAAGATAAGTACTACATTTAAAATTATATGCGTTAAGAAAAAAGCAAAGGTTATCGGCTTTACTTCGGCGGATTTGGAGAAAAAGCGATCTTTTGTAATATCTAATATAGCTAAAGGTTTAGCTACATTAGGCCATAGTGTAGTGCTTGTTGATGCTGACCTTAGAGTGTCTACACTTTCTAATGAATTTAATATAGAGAATATAGATAAATCTAAATATTTGAACATATCAAAAGTTTTAACTTCCATAAAAGTTGGCCAGGTTGATAAAATGATAATGAACAGTTTAATTCCACTGGACAGTAACAATAAGGTATTTTTATTGTCAGCGCCGGATAATGTCGATGATCCTTATAAAGTTTTAGTTAACAATGAATTTAAACTATTGATAAGTAAGTTAAAGGAAAACTTTGATTTTGTACTTGTTGATACACCTCCAATTCTTGCAGTACCTGATTTGTTAGGTATATCTGATGTATTAGATGCTGTTACGGTAGTATCAGGTTTAAAGACTTCCAGGTCCAAATTACGTACGGTACTAAAATTATGCAAAGAAAATTATATAGATATTATTGGTGCAGTTACAAGAGATGATACCAGCGAGCTTAATATACCGGAAAGTATATATATTAAGCAGTTAGCCTTGGATCCTGATTCTGAAAATGCAGATAGTCTGGATGAAAAAGACTTGCAAAATATATAAAACTAAAGCGTATTTATTAGTACTTTAATTAAAAGTTTTTAAAAGATGGAATATACCTTATTACTTGAAAACAAAAAAATATATATCACTTTTATACTGGGATTTATTTCTTTTGTATTGTTTATTGCTTATGCTGTAAGTAATTATGGATTATATGCCTTTATTTTGACTTGCGGTTTTTTAGTTTCTTTGATAATTACTCCTTTAGTATGCGGAAGATTTAAGTTTTTATTATACCTGTGGTTATTGGTAGTACCGTTGTTTGACAATGTAGGCTTGCTTTCGATAAAAGGGACCAATATTTTTGTGTTTATTGCTACGGCTTTAAGCGGTCCGTTTGCTTTGCTGCTTTTATATAAGTCAACTCACAAGGTAGTAAAGGAGCTTCCTTTTGTTGTTCCTTTGTTATTATTTGAATTAGTTATATTTATTAATTTTTTGCGTCCGGGTACTTATTTATCTAATATTGCAGAATTAATTAAACATTTTATTGAAATTTTTATAGTTTTTTGTGTTTATTTTTATTTTAAAAATCAAAAAAATCAGGATAATCAAAGTTTAACTTACAACTTATTTAAATTTTTGAATATTTTTGTAATGTTAAATTCTGCTGTTGCTATATTTCAATCTGTAACCGGAATCGGAATGGGTATAATAAGCGGAGTGCCAAGACCTCTTGGTCTTTTGGGCGGTCCAAACAGTATAGCTTTATTAATAAATTTATTGTTGCCGGTAGCTATATATTACTTATTTATAGAAAAAGCACCTGCCAAGGATAGAAAATTCTGGCTAATTTCATCTTTTATAAATATTTTCGGGCTTTTGGTTACGCTTAGTAAAACTTCATACGTAATATTTTTTATAATGCTTTTTATCTTCTCATTTCTTATGTCTTTCAAGATAAAAATAAGGCTGTTATATGGATTCATATGCTTTTTTGTTTTAGGAGCAGCTGCAATTATTTTTTTAGATCTTGATGTTTTAACTCATTTAAGTGAGCGTATGACGTCTGTAGGGTCGCTGGAGTGGCGATTAAAAGTTTGGAACCTGTTATTGTATAATTTTGATTTTAATACGTTTATTATTGGCAATGGTATACACTCAGCCAAATATTATTTATTAAGGATAAACTTTGGAGAAGATCCGCATGTTCATAATATTTATATTCAATATGCTTATGAATATGGGATAGCAGGTATATTATACTGCTTAAACATAGTATTTTTAGCTGTAACTTTTATGAAGGCTATGTTTTGTAAAAAATATGCAAACAGTAAGGTTTATATAATTCCGTTTATTATAGCATTGTCAATGTTAATAAGTATGTTTAACAGCAATGCTCTTGCAATGAGAACCAGCCTTTACTTTGCCTGGACATTATTAACAGTATATTATTTGCAATTGAATTCAGATAAATTGAAGATTTTAGAGCAACAGGACAAAGAGTAAATGCAAAAATCCTCTGATTTTAAGAAACTATTGATCTCGATAACATCAAGATATCTTTATCAATTTGTTTCAATTTTTTTATTGTTGCTTTTAACACCTTTAATGATTCATAAATTAGGTGATTATTACTATGGCTTATGGATTTTAGCAACAGTAATAATAAGTTATTTTGAACTCTCTGAGGTTGGTATAACCGGAGCTGTGGAAAGATATCTTGCGCTTCATGTTGATGACAAAGATAAGGAAAAATATAATCTTATTTTTGTTAACGGCTTATTTTTAAATATAATTTTATCAATTTTTATTATAATAATTTCATTAATATCTTTATCGATTTTACCCTTATTTTTGTCTGATAAATTTTTAGTTGTCAAAAATTTGATTGTAATTTTAGCTGTCAGTTTAGCTGTTAATATCCCTTTCAAGACCTTTTCCGCAATAATGTATTCTCATTTAAGGTTTGAAGTTATCTCCTGTATTATGTCATTGGAGATTATTCTCAGATCAGGCTTAATAGTATGGTTTTTATATAACGGTTACGGTATTTCGGAATTACCTTACAGTTATTTAATAAGCTGGATAATTTCAGCATTCTTATATATATATTGGGGCTTTAAAACAGCTGAGAGCTTATCACTAAATCCTAAATTAATAAATATGGCAACAATAAAAGATCTTTCCTCTTACACCGGAAAATATTTTTTAAACCAGATTGCAGATATTTTAAAAACAAGGCTTGATGAAATTATTACTGCATCGTTTATTTCTGTTAATATGGTAACAATTTATTCTGTTGCTTCAAGGTTAAACAATAACTCAGCCAGGTTGTACATTCCCTTTTTGCGGGTTATTAAAACATTTTTTTCTAAAAATATAAATACAAAAACTGATAATGAAAAACTGGAGCTTTTCTTTTTATCGAGCAAACTTATGATAGTTCTTGCATTTTTTGTTTTGTTTTGGTTTTTGTATTTTGGCAATCCTTTTATTACCCTATGGTTAGGCGGCGAATACTCTCAAGCTTATTATATACTGATAATTTTAGGCTTAATGTATTTTCTGGGATATTCAACCAACATTGGCGGCCAATATTTATTTGCAATCAATAAACATCAATATAATGCCTATATTGGATTTATTGAAGGCATTGCCGGATTTTTACTATGTTTATTATTTATATTGCACTTTAAACTTGGCCTTGTCGGAATAGCTCTTGCAAGGCTGATTATTTGCTTTATTTCAAAAATTTTTATATTTCCTTATATAGTTACAAGGTATTTAACAATAACACCTGTTAAGTACGTTATGTTTTACGGAAAAAATTATTTAGCCGGATTTATATTATTTTTCTTATCGGGCTTGCCTTTAAAATTAGTTACTATCAACTCTTATACAGATATAATATTGGGTACGTTATATTTAAGCTTAATATTAATTATTTATATATTAATTATTCTTAATAAAAAAGAAAAAAATATATTTTTATCAAAAATAAAAAGGAAAAAAATAAAAAAAGATGAAGTAAGTTTTTCATAGTCAAAAAAGGATAAATAAGAGGTAGTTGTGAATATTATTGAAAAAGTTGTTAATAATGATTTGTGCATCGGGTGCGGGTTATGTGCATCGATATGCCCTGCTAAAAATTTAAAAATAACTTTTAATAAACACGGTAAATATGAGCCGGCAAGCAATGATAATTGTATAGAAAAATGTGATTTATGCTTAAAAGTTTGCCCTTTTGGCACAGAAGAATACTCTAAAAATGAAGATGAAATTAGCCGCGAGTTTTTTGATATACAGTCTCAACATAAATATACAGGATTTTATACCAATACTTATGCAGGGCATGTTAATTCTGACAAACAAAGACTTTCCTCTACATCCGGAGGTATATTAAAATTTTTATTATCAAAACTTTTAAAAGATAAAATTATTGATTATGTAATACACGTGGTTCCCTGGAGTGATCCAGAAAAGCTATATAAATATGTAATTACATCTGATTATCAAGAATTTGAGAATTCTACTGCAAAATCAGCTTATTATCCGGCAGAATTATCTGAAATACTTGAATTTGTCAATAATAATGAAGGTAAATACGCAATTACCGCATTGCCATGTTTTATTAAAGGAATACGACTTGCTCAATTAAATAATAAAAATTTAAAAAGCAGGATTAAGTTTGTTTTTGGATTAACCTGCGGGCAATTAAAATCAAAGTATTTCACTAAATATATTTCTTGTTTAATGGGATTGAATTATAACGATAAAATAACTAAGATGTCTTACAGGGAAAAATCCGAAGATCAACCTTCTACAAATTATTATTTTAAAATAGAAGAGCCCAAGCCTGCAAAATTACACTGGAAACAAGGAATTGACTATATATGGAATAACAGATGGTTTACTCTTAATTCTTGTAATTATTGCGATGATATATTTGCGGAATTGGCGGATATTTCCTTTATGGATGCCTGGTTAGCGCAATATTCAAAGGATTGGAAAGGGACAAGTATTGTAATATCCCGTTCCGGTTTTTTAGATGATTTAATTGAATCCGCCAAAAAGGATAATTTGCTTGCAATTTCGTATTTAAGCCCTGAACTTGTTGTAAAAAGCCAGCAAGAGGTTATAAATACTAAAAGAACTGAATTAGCATGGCGTTTGTATGAGGCAAAGAAAGCAAATAAAATTACCCCTTTAAAAAGAGTGAAAATTGCAAAACCAAATTTATTAAACAGAAAATATACTGTGATGAAGTTAAAGGATATTATCAGATTAAAGTCATTTGAGTATTATCCTGATATTTTATTTAAAAAGGATCAAAAATTAATTATGGCTTTTTTAAATAAAATTATTTGGTTATTAAATTTTCTACCTAAAATTAAGCATAAATTAAAATTTTGGTGATGAATATTACTAAAAAAAGATGCGGCCCTTTTTGCGCCGGACTGCATCTTACATAACCCCAAGAAGAAATTATTTATAACGGTATCATCTCTTCAACTACCGGTTCAGAAGAAGGAGAGGCTCCCGAACTGGAATTGCTATTACCACTAATTGGCGCCATTTTTTCCTCTACCACATTGTTTTGCTGATTATTTTGGTTATTATTATTATTATTGGTGTTGTTGCTGTTATTACTATTGATATTGGTATTATTATTATTATTGGTGTTGTTATTGGTATATTGAACCTGGTTATTATTGTTATATTGATTTTGGTTACTATTTTTAGGCATATATTTATTTAATATATGTGTACCTACACTGTAAATAGTCTGTTTAACCGCTTCTTTAAATAATTCTTCTCCTATACATATTTTTTTCCCATCCAGATAATCATAACTACATGTTTGACTTTTGGGTAAAGTATATCCATTAGTTACAGCTGAAACAGGGCTGGCAATTAAACCGGATAATATTAATGCACTTATAATTTTAGAAAAATTTTTCATTAAACCTCTCCCTAAATACTATATTCTAAAATACTTTTCAGATTATTAAATCGAGTTAAAGTTAATAAAATAAACTACTCTCTGAAAGAATAATATGAAATTTAATTGACGAGCAGTATATTACTCTTATCTTACAGGCTCGATGTAATATGAATTATGGCTTATTGTTTTTTTAATTTCAAAATTTTTTAAAGAAATTTCAAAAAAACTTTACAAATAGTAAAAAAACTGAAAATTATTGATTATTTTTGGGGACCACCTCAATAAAACGGCTCTCTTAAAAATTTAGACAAACAAATATTAATTTTTGTATAAAATTTTTTAAAATGTTGGAATTATTTCTTTGTTTAAAAACATAATAATTAGTTATTTAAAATAATAAAAGAAAGGTAAGAATATATGAGTATGCAACTTACAGGTCTTCGATCCGGATCCAAAAGTACTGTTAAAGCTGATGATAAAGGCATAAATTGGAGATATTGCCGGGCTCGAAATATGCCTACATTAAACCCCAACCTCGACCTCAAGCAAAATATATATAAAGGAAGAAATGAAATGCTAATAGCTAGACTTAAAAACGATGTATCAGAAATCTACTACCCCAGCACAAATACTCTAGTTGTTTATTATTATTCTAAAGGTCAAAAAGATCCTATTAAACGGCAACGTTTATTCCTTAAGGATCAATCTTTAGAGACGAAGTTTCGTAATCAGCTCAAAAAAAAAGAATACCTTTCTTCTACAGAGGAAAAACCTATATATTATAATAATACTTTTTATGATGATAAGGGCCAAGAGAAAGAAAAAACATTATATAAAGTATATAATAATAAAGAAGATGACGTAACTCAAGTTGTAGATACAACCAAAAATACAAGAAAAGAATTTCGTAATGCTGAAGGAAAGGTTATAGTATATAAAGATGGAAAAGAAATAAAAACACTTCCCAAAGAAGAATCTAATATAACTAGGGCTGTCCAATACGATGGAACTCAAGTCAAAGAGGTTAAGCTTGATGCTCTTGAGGAAAAACTCAGAATAACTAAAGAATTAGGGCCACATAGAAAAACAGCAGAGGTTATTATGGCAGATGGCCAAATAAAATCCTTGTTTAGAAAAAATTATACAACTAGACAACGTGAGATAAATCCTGGTTTATCAAAATTTTTACCCCAAGAGGCACGAGAAGAAATATTATCACAAAAACAAAAATTTTCAGAAACAGCGAAAAAGTTAATAATATGGTTAAAAGAATATAAACTTCTTAAATAATCCAAAAACAGTGGCATAATAAACCTGATAACAAGAGAGCCAATAAAACGGCTCTCTTAAAAATTTAGACAACTAAATATTAATTTTTGTATAAAAATTTTAAAAATATTGGAATTATTTCTTTGTTTAAAAACATAATAATTAGTTATTTAAAATAAAAGTAATAAAAGAAAGGTTAAGAATATGAGTATTGGTGTTAATCCGAATACTATACCTAAAAGATCTACAAAGTTGGGACTGATTCCTACGCTAAATCCAGAACTTAAAGAAACTGGTCAAGCAGTAAGAAGAGCTACCCCAAACGGTCATACTGTGATAGACGTATCACTTGAAAATGATGTAAAAGAATGTTTTTGTCCGAATACTAAGGCTATACATGCTAACTATCCAGACGGTAGAAGATTAGATCTATTTAATAATGGAGAAAGAAGAACCTTTATTCCAGGTGAGCTGCTAAAAAAAGAGTACTACCAAAAGAATAGTATAAATTATTGCTACCCAAGAGGAAAACAAGATGTTGTTTATAGGGTATATGATTATAAAGATGCAATAGGCGTTATATACAAGACCAAAGAAACTCAAATAAGTAAATTTTATAATAAAAGTAATGGAGAAGTCAGTGTCCATGAAAACGAAAAGCGTTTAAGAAAAATTAGGCCAACGGAGAATTCTTTCAGAAAATTTTTACCAGATGGAACTCAAATCAAAGAAGTTAAGCTCGATGGTCTTGAGGAAAAATTCAGAATAACTAAAAAACTAGGGCCACAAACAAAAACAGCAGAAGTTATTACGGCAGATGGCCAAATAAAATCCTTGTTTAGAAAAAGCTATAAAACTGGACAACGTGAAATACATCCTGATTTATCCAGATATTTACCTAAAGACCTAAAAACAAAAATATTATCACCAAAGCAAAAATTTTTAAAAGTGGCGAAAGATTTGATAAAATGGTTAAAACAAGATGGAACTCA
>JANQHM010000272.1 GCA_028282645.1 Candidatus Gastranaerophilales bacterium | reverse complement strand
AAAAGCAAAAAACGAAAATGTCCTTAAAATATTTGCTGCAATAACAGCTTTAGGCTTAGCCATCTGGAGATTAATCATTGCAGATAAAAACCGAAAAATCGCAGATGAAAACCATAAAATATCAAAAAAACAGGAAATTAATGAACGTTACGCCAAAGCCATTGAATTATTAGGACATAAAAGTGAGGCTGTAAGAATAGGAGCATTATATACACTTGAACAATTAAGCAAAGAAAATGAAGAATATTTTAATACTTGCTTAGAAGCTATCAGCGGATATATACGACACGAAAGTAATTGTAGTACACGAATGCGTGAATCTCTTGCTAATTGGATTAAGGAATATCAAGTTTATGAAAAAAGTATTAAGCCCAAAAATTATGCTGCTCAAATAGAAGATATTGCTAATGACCAGACACCTAAGAGAGATTTACCCGAAGATATTAAAACAGCCGTGAATATTTTAAGTAGACACAAGTCAAAAGATAAGCATAACTTGAAAAATATTAACTGGATGGGTATAGATCTCTACACAGCCAGTATTGAATTTAACAATATTAATTTTAGTCATTCAAAATTTCAAAATATTATATTCTATAGTCACATTAAACTTTCTACTTGTAATTTATATGGAACTAACTTAACGAATGCTTACCTAAGGGGAGCTGAATTAAAAGGAACTGAACTTAAAAAGGTTAATTTAACAAAGGCTTATTTAGAAGGAGCGGATTTAAAAGGCATTAAATTATACGAGTCGAACTTACAAGGAGCTGACTTACAAGGAGCGGAATTACAAGGAGCCCACTTCTTTGGGACTACATTAAAAAAAACTAATTTAGAAGGAGCTTCTTTGGATAAAAAAACTTTTTCAAGCTTAAAAAATCATCTTACAGGATGGGTCTTTTATGATGATGAAGAATTAGATGAAAATATAGGACTCTTAACGGAAGCCCCAGAAGAGCCGGAAAGCAAGAATGACAAAAAAGAAGAGGGAAGCAATAAAGAGAATGATGAAAAATTACAAAAAGAAGCAGAAAATCATCTTTATCTTGAAGAATTTCTTAAAGAACAAGAACAATAATATAAATTGTTTTTGATAAAATAATTCTTAAGAGCTATTTTGTGAAGCAATTTATATTATAAATTTGTTTTTATTTATTTGTGGTAATAGAGGTAGTAAAATTATGGATATATCTAAAGTTTTTAATGTGCTTAAAACAGGTCGAACTAATGGATCAAAGAAGCCTGAAACAAATAAAATTAATGAATCTGGTAAAAATCCTAAAATCGAACGGCAGCTACCCGAAGAGAGAGAGGTAATCACCACAAAAGAGTGTCAAGGACAACTTAAAGGAACGTCAGGCAATAATGTTGACACTCCAATTAAGAATTTTCTTAAAAAAAACAAACCGCCGAGTCCCGTAGATGAGGGAATTAACAAAGACGAAATACTCCCCCTTACTTATTTGGGTATTTTTTATTTATCCATAGTCCCTTATTCATTTGGGATTCTAGTGTACAAAACTAATCCTTCTATTTTTTTATCAATAGTATATTTGATTACTATATGTATTTTTTACGCCATAATGTCCGCAGTAGCAGAATCAAATAAACAAAAAGAATCTGAACCCAAGGAAGTAACTATTGCTAGAATAATTATGGCTGCTGTGGTTAACTTTATCCTTGCTCTTAATTCAGCATTTGTAGTCCTATTGATTAATTCTTTATTTCAAAGCAATATAGCTGTAGCTATTTCAATATGTTTTGCTTATTTATTAATAAATATAACTTTTAGCCGTTTTAAGCCCGAAACTATACTAGCAGTATATCCTATAACATTTGTAAACATTGTTACTTACTCTATATTATTTACTATTTTTTTGTTTATGGATGTTTTTATGATTATTGCAATGCTTTTTATTTCATTATTTTTAAATTATTTTATTGCAAAACATTTTGTAAACCCTACTCTTGAACAGTATAAAAAGTAAATAAACCCGAAAAAACATTAACCCAACTCTCAAATTAATTTGTATAATTATTTAAAATAGAGAGTTAGAGGTGATTATTTTAACTTTTTCAGCTCACTTTGGGTTTCTTCTTTGATTGTTGGCATTATTTTGCAAATCATTTCTTCTTTTTTATTAAAGGTGTCACACAATGAATTTATTGATTCTGGATTAAATCCTTTATTGTAGGCAGTTTGTGCCCTCTTTTGAGCTTTTTCAGCGCGGTCATACTGCAAATCCTTCGCACGTTTTGTTGTAATTATAGGATTTTTGAAGAATGAATTAATAGTATTTTTCATTGATTATTCCTTTTCTTGTCGATCTAATACCACTATCAATCAAAAAAAAACAAAAAAAAATTTGCTAAAAAATTTTTTGCCAAATTTAGAGGCCCACAAGCGTGAGCCTCAATATTAGATAATATATCTGAGAAAATATTATTAATATTAAACCCAAAAATTAAATTTTTTGCTAATTTAAAATAAAAAAGCCACCCGAAGGTGGCTTAAAGACGTAGTTTATTCAAGTTTGGGGGTTTTAAGAAACTTTTTTCCAGACAAATTCGTTAAAGTAGTAAACTGCTTTGTCTACAAGAATCCCCAAAATAATTGCTTCTGTACTTTCGCTGATAAAGGGGATGTCAATTATTTCATTAAGCAGCTTAACGGCTATTTGCTTTTTTGTCTGTCCGTCTATGCCTTTATGCTCCAACTCCACTTGCTCAACTACTTGTTGAACCTTCTTAAATGTTTCTTTGCTGTTTAATACGTTCATTTTTTCTACAATGTTCATATCTTTCTCCTTTTCTAAAAATAATTCCATTTCGGCATTGCGCCTGTTAACTAATCCTTGCAGTATTTTACCACCTGCTTTATCCCACCAGAGGAGAGCTTCGGCCGCTCCTTGGTAATTATTGTTATTTAATCTTTTTAGGCAAGTTGAGTCTTTAAATTGACTATATCCAATGTTGTAAAACAGACTCATCAAGGCATCATACTGGTTTTGATTAACTTCGACTTTGATAAGTTGATTTAACTGTTTTTCTGCATTGCGAATATAATCAATTAAGTATTGCTCCGCCTGCTCTTGAGTTATAGTATCTCCTTGCTTTACTCCAACAGTGTAACCATAGCCGATTGTCCAGACACCGGCGGAACATTGGTAAGCCTCAAGCCTACAACCCTCGAATTGTTTAATTAGGTTTATTCCTTGTTTTGATGTTTTCATTTATTAATCCTCGCTATAAATTTGTATAAAAATCTTCCATCGTCATACATTGCAGCCCAGATTTTGAGATAATATGATTAACTATTTCTACAAAGTCATCATATTCAGTGTGGACGCCAGATGCACCGACTACAACATCGTGACAGTATAAAATTAAATTAGTTTTTGCATTATAAGCTTTGTTTATATAGTTTTTTATACTTGTTGCTCCTATCGATGTAGGCAAAGAGCATAATGAATACATATAATCAATAGGTGCTACTTGTTTGGTAGAATATATATTTCTTGCCGTTTTAAATCCCAGTTCATTTAGTAATGTTGTGTTTTCTGATATCTGAGATTCGAGATTTGTCCACGGCATTGGATAAGCGTAATGCGTTGGCAAACCAAGACCGTTATCATACATATATCCAATCGCCGACATTAACTCAGCTGCCCTATCGGCATACGACAGCAAACCGTAATCTTGTGTGCTGTAACTCCTAAGTCCCAGTGTCCAGCCTGCAGCTTTTAACGCCTGCACTTGGGCAAGGGTCATGTAGGTCGGGACATCAATATGATTTGTAGCTATATAATTTGTGGCCTTAATGCCGTTACTGTCTAACAGAGGTAATGCATTGTCGTATATACCGCCATACCCGCCATCAAAAGTAAGCATTACTTTAGGATAGGCATATTGATCTACAAATAGCTCTGATACAACCATTTCTGGTATCTGCCCGGCAGCCCCAAGAGCTTTTAATTTTATTTTGTCAATCGGGTTTGCCCAATTTATTTCTAATCCACCCTCTTTTGTGAGGTCCTCTCTTTTTGCTACAAGAGTATTCCAGCCTCTTTTTAATTGTGTAGAGCCTAATAGTTTAATGGCAAATCTATGTACACCCTGTTCAACCTCCAAATAAACTGCATCAATAACATTAACATCATCAATATAAAAATGTCCGCCTATTATATCGTTTACAACCTCATTGTAGGCTCTCCTTGCATAAGCATAATCACCAGCTACAGTCCCAGTAATCTTTATGCCTTTACCAAACTTTGTAATTATTTGTGATATTGTAGATTGATACAACTCATTATAAATATTAATATCATTAAAATTATCGATAACAGTGCCTTTTTTATATATATAACTATCTAACTTAATTTTTTTAGTACTAGATCCAACTATTGGCATTAAATTACCTCCTATCCTGCACTTATTTTTAATGTTCCATTATCGTTCCATAACTGATTAACAACGCCGGGATCAGCAGTTGGTAGATTTGCAAAGAATATCTGCCCTGTTATCGTTCCACCGCTTGTGTTTAGTTTACCGTCCAGTTGCTGTTGCACATTATCGGTTAACCCGTCAAGAAATCCCCCTGTTTTTAGGTTAGCAATTTCCGCTAAAAAAATAAGGGCTTCCGCCTGATGAAATCCATAAGTGTCTTGACCTTCTCCCTTAAAACTTCCGTCCTCTTGTTGCATATCTAATAATTTAGTCAGACAAAATTCTTGCAAATCGTTGCTTAATACATCTTTATCTTTTTCATATTTCAGCAGTGCAGATCTACCAACTAAAGCGTAAAAGTCAGGACTTTGATAATCCACGGAAACACTACCATCATTGTTAAATGTGGAAGGTAAAGAGCTGTGAGCCTCAATATAACTATTTAAAAAATCAAAAAAATTTGCTAATAATGTTGAACATTTTGTTTTCTGCGTGTCAGTTAATCCCGGATGAGCAAAATAATACAAATCTGCTATGTTACTGATTGCCCTATATTGGAACCCAGCCCATATAGTGTTGGGATCTGGTCCATTCCATCCCCAAGTACCCAATGTTCCATAAATTTTATTTTCACCTAGGTTTCTAAGGTACACAGGTGTAAATGGTCCAAGTTTTGAAAAACTGGAATTATAGTTATTTTGAGCATTTTCAAGAAAATTTAAGGCTGAATCTATATCAGAGCTAATATTTTCAAAAGCATAAGGATTTGTGTATCCCGGATATGTTCCTGACCTCCAACCCAATAAGCCATCTTCTGAATATTCTAAAGTAAATAAAGCTGCACCTGCTCCAGCATAAATATCAGGGTTAGCGTTTGGGATTTTAGCGTATCCAATATCAAAAGAGCCAGCCAATGTAGTTCTTGTTTCAAACTTAATAACATCAACTGTATTGCTTGCAAAAACATCATGTTCGTTTAAAACAACAGCTAAAACGTCAATGTAGCTATTTAGCGTTTGTTCTTGTACAACGATTTCAAAGTTTTTAATTGGGTGGACTGCACCGACAAAAACAGTATCAATATCAATAACGGTTTCACTTACTCCGCTAGCTAAAATTACCGCTGACGTGTATGTGGTGTTTGTGTTGTCTATAATTTTCCATAAAGCATTTATAGATTGCGGGCAAAAAACAATCGCTTTAATATTATCCCCCGCTTCTGTAACTACTCCCGACGGAACTCCCTGACCAAACGAGACGCCCGATCCGGCTCCGGCCACATTGAAACTAAATCTATGGGCCGCATCATAAGATACGCCTTGAGAATCAGTCGCAGCAGACGAAAATTCTACTTCTTCAAAATTTCCACTAGCCCCGTTCCACGCTGAAGAATAAGGTGTTAAGTGGTAGCCTCTACCTGCTTCAATAATTATATTAACTATAGAGCAAAAATCTGTTTTAGCAGATGTAAAAGTTCTTAAAGTTTCAGGCGTAGCATTATTATCAAATATAGATCTATAGTAAGTTTTGCTACTTACCTCAATAGCTATCTGTTTAATATTTTCTTGACCGTCAGCATCTACATTACCATCGCCTCTAAAGCTCACCTCTAAATTTCCAGTAGTCCAAGTTTGAGGTGTTCCAATACTCCAAGATACGGTATTAGCTCCGGCATCATAGCTAAACTTTGTATACTCACCATCGTTAGATAACGCTAAATTTCTGTTCGGGGTTTCTTCGTAAGTAGCTACTGCATAACTATACAAAGATCTATTTGTGGCATCATATAAATATAAATCTTTAGAGCTTATTGTTGAATCTTGTATTAATTTATTTTGTAAATCATCCGCATAATCCGAATAAGTGGAACCCCCTAATGCTACAGCTAGTTTTTTAAGAGCTACTATAGCCCATTGTACCCCGTCAGTAGCTACAGATATTTGATAGTCATTAACTCCATCTACCACACAAGCTGTGTTAACTGGGTAAGATCTATATAATTCATTTTTATCAAGCATATTTTCGTTTCTATAGTTATAAAATACTTGTAAATCTCCACTAAAGGAGGTATCTTTCAATACTATAGTCGTGCCGCTTGCACTTGTTGAGTAAGAGTCAACTTCATATTTAGTTCCGGATTCAGGCTCTAAAAAATAATCTCTAAAATTAAATACAGCATCAGTAGAGTAACATGCTCTTACACCGTTGTATCTGCTATCTGTGTAAGGCGTTACATTTTCACCATAATAGGGGGCCCCTGCTGGAATAGTTGCAATACCGTTAACAAATGCAAATGTGGCACTATCATAAGCCCCGCACACTTCAGTTTCCATTTCTACGCCATTATCAACAAGGTTAATCAGCCAATGTACGGTTTTTAAATTGTCATAAGTTAAATTATTTATTATAAAATCGGCTAAAATTTTTGCATAATCTAAATAACCTGCTTCTACCATAGCTCGGCATAATAAAGCAACACATTCTGAAGTTGTTGAATTTTCGTGTATCTGCCAATGGTAGCCAGCCTCTTTTGCGTGGTATGGTATACCATCAGCATTAGCGGCATTTGGTTTAGCTGATCCTTTATTATTCTGAAAATAATTAAAAACTCCATTAATAGCTGATATTGCACTGTTGCTTAAACTGCTATTGGATGATGCTTGAGTTCCCGATTGATTATCGCTATTTATGTTATCAATTCGCATCTTTAAAATCTGAGATAAACGGGTTTGATAATCAAGACCTTCTTCAATTGATGGTAAAGATAGATTTTGTGAAGACTGAAACTCTGTTTGCTGTTCAAACTTAAGGTCTAATTCTAATTTAATAGCCTCATTAGTTGCCAATATCTCATAACTGGATCCGCCCAAAGGAAAGGTAATATAACTGCCGTTTTTGTTACCTATTTCATTAATAGAATAATCAATATTATGGACAAGAACAGTTTGAACATTAGCACTGTTGGTTCTGGTAACTTTTAATTCATCAGCACTTTTTATTAAAAAATCAAACTCAAAAGTCGTTGCAGAATTATTACCGGTGTGATTATTCACCGGTTCAATATTTGAAATTGTCAATTTTTATATCTCCTTAATCTTCTTTGCCCGTAGTCTTACCAGCAGTATATTTGCTATAACCAAGAGTTCTTAATGAACCCTTATCAACATCACCTTGCAAAATATCACCAGTGCCACCAAGCATATTGCCTATTGTGTTTAATGGTATGCCTGTTGTTATTTCACCGAGAGAACTAAATGCTTTAATCACATCTTCAAACTCAACATCTTTTTTTGCAGCTTTATCAATTGCATCATAAAGCTCATTTAAAACGGGTATATCATTTCTGTAACCATGACCTTTTGTTAATTTTTGCCAAGCATAATTCCAAGCATCACCCACAATCGGAACAGCAGAAGAGTTAAAATCAAAGATTGATTGTATAGTATCGCCTCTTAATTCTTCATCATCTCCGGTTGCAAATAGTCCTAAAATTGCTAAACTTGATGCTGTTTTATAAAAGAAACTATTCAAAAATGTATATATAAATAAATCTTTGCCAAGTTGAGTTTTAGATATTTCACCGTTTGAATAACTTACAATAGAATCACCAACTTTTCTTGCATATTGGTTGGAGGTGTTTCTAAAGGCAAATAAGCCACGCATAAAAGGACTGTTATAATTATTCTGAAAATTACTTAATGAACTTGCAACCGATCCTTGTTGGCTTCGTAAAGTCTCTTGCGTGAACTTTTCAAAAGCCTCTTCTTTGCTCATGCCTTCTTTGCTCATTAAATAATCAATGTAAGGTTTACCACCAAAGATAATAGCTCCAATATCGCCAATTCTTACAGATAGGGTAAAATAATCTTTAAACTTTTTTGTTTTAGCAAATTGACTGCTTTTTACTGCTTCTTTTAAAAATTCCGTTTGTCCCCCGGAAGCAAACCTTTGTTTTAAGTATTCGCTTTGCATCATAAATCCAATGGTTTCTTTTGGGTTAGTGATTGCTTTTAAAAATCCATTCCCCCAGTCTAAAACTGGCATATTGCTTGCATAGTTAGGCATAGATAATAACTGTTTAAGCATTATCGATGGTTTTAATGCAATTTTAGTAACAACATAATTATTTATTAATTTATCTGCTATTTTTGATACTGCATCAAATTTTTCTGCTTGTTTTGCATAACTGCTGTTTGCTAACATTTGAATTAAAGATTTATATGCACCTTCACCATATTTAGCACTAATAGCCCTGTTCATTTGAGGATCTTTAAAGATTGAATTAAGCTCATCTATTTTAGCTGTCATATTAATAAACCTGCTCATTTTATCAATATGCTGATAAATTGTTTGTACAGGGTTACCTTCTTTCATTAAAATTTGATTGCTATCCACACGAGATTTTATAAAACTAGGACTTGAACTTGCTTGAACATAATCATTTAATAAGTCCACTTCCGAAATTCTTTCAGTTCTTGATGGAAAATAATTTTGAGTTCTTGGCAATTCAATACCATATTTTTTAATATAAATTCTGTTAGCTTCTTTATAAAATTTTTCTGCAGTACTCATTAATTCAAGAGCTAATTTAATATCTTCTATACTAAGCTTAGAAAACATTTCTTTAAGCTGATCAACTCCGTATTGATTATGAAGCCTTTGCCTTAATTGTGTGTTTTCATTCCAAATCCAAATATTAATAATGTTCATTCTGTTAAGCTCTTTTTTATTAGGTCTTTCATTAACATATTCGGTAAATTCGTATTTTTCAGCTAGTCTATCAATAATTAAATCGTCAAGTTTTGCTTGACTGTTCACACCGTAAGCTTTTATAGCGGCTTCATTAAAAGTTTGTTTTTCTTTCCAAGCCCAAGTTTCAGTATTAGATTCATCTAATAATAATGAATAATTTTCTTTAATATTATTATTAAATATAGTGTTTAAAGCACTTTCCCAATTTGCCAATCCTTGAATATACCCAGATTTCAAACTGTTTTTATCAGGTTTTTCTGCCAGAATATCAAGAAGCTCATTAAGTTTAACTTGCTTGTTTAATTTTTTTTGTAATTGCTGCTCGTCTTTTGTGGCTCTCCCAACAAGCTTAACTGTTAATACATCCTCTAAAAGGGATTGCATTAAATCGGTTGACGTGTTACGAACTCCATTAGCCTTATAATACAAAAATTTATTATAAACTCTATCTTCAAAAGGCAATGAACTTTCTTCATCAAGATCTATTTCATTAAGTTTTTCTCTTGCTTCTTCTTGTTTTAGCTTATTGAGTTCCCTTAATTTAGTAAATATCTTGTTTGTAGCAATATCATATTTTCCAACTGTTTTATTACCTACTTTTCTATTTTTAGAGTATTTAAGCTGCTTTTCTATTTTTTCAACAATATTTCTTCTTTTTTCCACACTTTCCATAATTCTTGCCAGTTCCATTACTTCATTAATACCGGCTTTTAGGTCATTTACGGTTTTAAGATCAAGAATATTGTTTATTAATTTTGCTCTTTGCTCTAAGGTTAAAAATTTAATAGAATCAAACCCGGCTTTAACAACATTTTCATACTCTTTTCTGCTGTCGAAATCATTTTTAAGCAAGTTAGCTTTTTCAAGAACTTCTTCTTTAATAAGTTCAAATTTATCTTTTCCAGTATCCGATTCTAATATTGTCCTGGCTGTTTTTTCGCTATACCCTGCCCTAATCGCGGCTTGCGTAGCATTTAAATCAATTATGTATTCTTTACAGAATTTTTTTTGCTTTTCTGTTAACTTGTTTCCCATAAAAAAAATAGAGCTTTCGTTCTATACCTTTTTTTCCTTGCTAATCATAATATTCAAAAACAAAATCTTTCCTATTGCATTTAATGTATTTAAACTATAGTGTTTCCGACTTGTTCCTTTATTAGTGGATAAATAATATTCGTTCTGTATTTCTTTATTAATTCCATCAAAATATCTAAAATCTGGGAATGATATCTTTGAAGTTTTTTTATAATCATTTATTTCAATCTTTTTAGAATTAGCGTATTTATTTAAAAAAGTATCAGCTGCTGATTTATTTAATTTGTTTCCGGACTCTGTAATTATTTTTATATTTCCGCATTGATTACAAATAGATAAATCGTATATCTTATTATGTTCATAATTTTTATAAGTTTCAAAAATAAGTCTTCTATTACAGCATTTTGAAAATTTAGACAATAATATTCTCCTTTTTTGAAACCAGTTCCCGAAAATCTGTTTATTCAAAAACTCAAGATTCGGCTTGTTCTCCAAGAGCTAAAAAGCTATAATCATTATAATTGATTCTGAAATTTTTTGTGTAATATTTGTGTAATCAATATAATTATTCAGGGGTTTAGTTAATTATTCAAAATCTTTAAATTTATTGATGTATTTAAGTTTTAGCTGATTTTATCTTTTCAAAAATAATAAAAACTTTCCCTCTAAGGAAGGGGACTGAGGGGATGGGTGATTTTCTTATTGATGGCGTGTGCCAGTTGGGGATTCTCTATTATACAGACCGGGACCTTGGCCCGGGCTGGCAGGCGGTGACCTTGGCACCGCCTGTTCCCTTTTTATTTTAACTAATATAAGGAGTTTATTTATGAAAAATGAATGCTTTAAGCAATATCAGGATAATAAAAAGATACGTGAATTTTATAAAAGCGATGCTTATAAGGTTTTTGAGACGGCCGTGAATAACGAAGTGCTGGGGATGATACAGAGGGCGAATATTTTGACGCTTTTTGGGTCGGTTAGCAATTATTTTATTGCGGTTGGTATGAGGCGGATTCTTGAGATGGTTAAAAGCATGGCAAAAAACGCTGATGAGCTTGAGATTAAGATGAAGAATTCTATGTAAGTTTTTGATATAACTTAAGTTTGCCTGTAAGTATCAGTGCTCAATTGACCACTGCGGAATACTTATTGGTGATATGTGATGTATTAGTTAAGTAAGGAGCAGCGATTGCGGGCTCTTTTAAATTATGAGGAACGAGATATGGCTATGATAAATGTTGACCCGCACCTAGTACAGCATTTGCCTAAGGTTGGTCCTACGACAAAATTATTGCCACAAGAAAATGTTAAAACAATTATGATTTACCCTTGGCGTGAACCTTGGGGTAGGTATGATCCAGATCCAGGGTTTAACCCTTGGCCTGATAATTTTTCTAATATACCTCCGGAATTTGGTCCTGTACCTATGCCAATGCCAAGATGGCCAAGAAGACCTGGAGATTGGCATTATTATGATCCAGATCCAGGGTTTAGTCCTTGGCCTGATAATTTTTCTAATATACCTCCGGAATTTGGTCCTGTACCTATGCCAATGCCAAGATGGCCAAGAAGACCTAGAGATTGGCATTATTATGATCCAGATCCAGGGTTTAGTCCTTGGCCTGATAATTTTCCTAATATACCTCCGGAATTTGGTCCTGTACCTATGCCAATGCCAAGATGGCCAAGAAGACCTGACATTTGGGATTATTATGATCCACAACCTGATCCATTATTTATGCACTATGACCGATATAATCCAAACAGAGCAGTTCAACTGATGGCTAATAAAGATGAATTAGGAACTGACGCAGGTGCAGGATATACTTATGATCGTGAAAGTGGTAAACTTATAGGAGGTATTAGAGAAGATGAGTATCTAAAGCCCCCTCCATCACTACCTCCAAGTAAATCAGAAGAGCCTCAAGATCCTAAGAAGGGCATTAGCAAAGAACAAATTAAGTCTGCAATCAATAATATCCTTAAGGTAACGACTGACGCGGCAAAAACATATAATGAGCTCAGCCGTCAGGGGCAAGGAGTCCCTAATTATAATCCTACGCCAAGTATCAGCAGCTATCCCAGGATTGGAGGGGATTTGTCGTTGGACGTCCCTCCGCCGGCTTTTGATAAGCTGCCGTATATTCAAAATCAACAAGTCGATATACTCTCTCCCTATAAAGGATTACAGAATTTTAAAATAGCGGCTACTAATAACATAGTAGATATTTTGAATAATATAGATAAAATACCTCAAAACTTGGAAGCTTATGGGGACTATTGGGGACGTAATGCTCAAACCTACCATGATGCCTTTTGGCAAAATCCTACTAGATCACTCCTTGGAGATATACCTGTAGCACTTAGTTATGGAGCTGTTAGAGGTGCAAATGATACTTTACAAGGAATTATAGACCTGCCATATGGCTTAACCTCTATTTATACAGGAAAAAATCATACCCCTCCTCAAATACCAAATGTACGAAATTTGACTGATCGCTACGGGAACACTTTTGAAAATAAGTTTTCCAAATTTCAGTATGTCTCAGATATTGGCTCATTATTACCAGATATAGCAGAATTAGGCTTAGGTGGCTCCTTTATTGGCAAGACGGTTAAAGGAGTAAGAAAAAAGCAAAAAGTAGTTGACGAAAAAATTGTTGCTAAAAAAGTAGGTACATATTATGAAGATGTTTTCTTTGACTCTTTAAGATATTTAGATGATACTAAAGAAATAAAGGAAAAATTTGCAACAACAAATAAACAAATATTAAAACAAATACCTAAGGATGAGCAAGAACTAGCCTTGAGTTTTGTAGATCACTGCCTGAATAAAGAACAAATTAAAGATAAAGTAGTTATGAAAATTGAAGGTGTAAAGCAAGCATTAAAGCACAAAAAAGATCTTGAGAACCTTGGTTTTGATACATCCTTGCACGGACTACTAAGGGCAACAGAACGAATAAACCCTAAGATGATACCAGATGTTGAAGAAATTTATAAAACAGTAGATCAAGCTGATAAATATCTGGAAAAAATACAAGACGGCAAAAGAAAAAGATTCTATCTAAGAGAATTTAAAAAAAATATTAAAAAGAAAGGAAAAAGGTATATCGAAGTTATCCTTAATGATGAAAATAAAATAGTAACTATTGAGTATGTTAATAAACTACCCAAAAAATATGCTAGCAAGCTACCAGAAACTGAATAATATGAGAAAGGGAACAATATGTTAACAGACAAGGCTAAAAAAATATTAGAGTCCTGTAAAAATGATGATATAGATACATTTATGAGTATATATGCAGATGAAATATCATGCGTGACTGATGATTATGCACCATATGACGAAATGACTGATGCTGAAATAGATATTATCGAAGACATCCATGAACACATTGAACTGGTACAATCTGGTACCAGAGAGGAATTGGAAGATCCAGCTTTTTATACAGTAGATGAAGTTAGGCAAAAAATAAAAGATGTTAGGTTTATAGAACGACTAGAAGAGCTTGAACGAACACAAGTACTTGATGAATAAAAAAATAATCTAATAATCAATGTAAAATAGAAAGGAGGCTGGCATGATAACAGGCAAACT
>JANQHM010000218.1 GCA_028282645.1 Candidatus Gastranaerophilales bacterium | reverse complement strand
AGCCACGCAAAACTTAATTTCAAAACAGCACATTTTTCGCTTACAGGATAAGTGTGCCTGTTTATACCCTTTTGTAAGCAAAAATTATCATTGTCTTAATTCTTTTTAATTTTAAATCAACATATAATTGAATAAAAATTTTTAACTTCTTTAAGGCTAAAAGAGCAGGTATTGTAATGCCTGCTCTTTTCTTCGATTTTTACCGTTGTAAATTAGTAATCTTGGTAGTCATTTGCATCGACCAATCCTTATCATTAATCCTTTTAGATATCAATAATGACTTCATATAGAGAGTTTTAGCCTTTTCTTTACGTCCTTGTTTAAGCATAATATCACCGGATTGATTATAGCTTCTGGCACATCCTGTCATATTACCGATTTTTTTATCATAAATAATAGAATCCCTGTAAAACTGTAAAGCTTTCTGGTCATAACCCAAATCTCTAAATAATCCGGCAACATTGCTGGTAATTATAGCCTTGCCTTCGTCATCATCAATTTGCTTAGCAAGGGAAAAAGCGGTTTTATAAAGGTCTAAGGCTTGAACCGGTTTACCTTGAGCGACATGAATATTAGCAATATTATTTAAAGTAACAGTCTGGCCTTTTATATTATCCATTACCCCGTCAAGAGCCAGAGACTTATGATAATGCGCTAATGCAGCATCCGCTTTACCATAGTCATCATAGACAGAACCCATATTATAATGCGCTTCTGATTGAATTTTTTTATTATTTGTTTTAGCAGCCATAGTACCGGCTTTTTTATAATTCTCAATCATGCCGGGAACATCATTTTTCAACTCGGAAATATAAGCCATATTCATATAAATTTTAGGCTGAATTTTTTTATTATTAAGCTTATCAGCAAGCTTAACGCTTTTTTCGTATCCATTATAAGCTTTATCCAGGTTTCCCTTTTCTAAATGAGTCTCAGCACCTTTATAAAGTTTTTTAAGATGCTCTATAGCTTTAATTTTTGAAGGTTTAGGTTTTTTCTGAACTTGTGGTTGCTCAGCTACGTTAGTCTTTTGCGAAATAGGATGATGAATAGGCTTTTCTTGAAGAGCTTCAGTACTCTCAGCTACTTTATTTATATTAGATTCTTTAGCTTTAGCCACTTTTTCTGTCTTTTGAGCTTCTTTAGTTATTAAGGGTTCAACCTTTGTTGTAGTCTCAACCGGTGATTTATAGTCTACTTTTTGCAGGAGTAAAGCATCAATCCAGTTAGTAACAACGTCAGAAGGCTTATTTAAAGACTTGGCAATATACTCATCAAGAATCATTGCTGCATTTTTTAAATTAGACTTTATTATCTTAGATGAAGGTTGCTCTTTTTGCGCCTGCTTAGCAGCCAAATTCAAATAATTAACGACTTCTTCATTAACCTCTTGCTCAGGGTTAATAGTATCAATAGTCTTCTTAAAATCAGTAAGAATATCATTGATATTAACTTGAGGCTTTGTATAATCAATAGCAGTATTATGAGGCCTCTGCTGCTGTTCATTATTTTGATGATCTAAAGACTTTTCTTCTTTTTGATGCTCGACTCTCTCCTCTTCTAAATGCTTAGGCTTCTTTTCAACAGGATGTCTGTTTATTTGTGGTGTATATGGTTTTATATAAGGAGGAACACCGCTTAACACTTTATTTTACCGCCTATCCGATTAAAAATAACTTTCAAACCTTCTTATACTTTAGTCGGGCAAAATCTTAAACTTATAGATAGTTTATTTACAGTATTTTTTTAGATTTCTTCCTTAAATATTTTAATTATTTTTACCCAAAAGCCAAAAAAACCGGCATTTTATCACCGGTTTTTTACAATTATTTATTAAAAAATTTTTTTTTTAGAAAGATTTTTTTAGAAATTCAGGAATATCGAGCATATTATTTGCAAGTTCCTGAGTTTTCATTTTTTGCTGAGAATTAAACATTGGCAAGCCTGTGGTGGAAGGTGTCTGAACTTGACTACCAACACCGGCCCCCATACCAACACCAACTTCATCTCTTTTTCCGGTACCTTGCGGTGCCAGATCAAAGCCTGTAGCAATAACTGTTATTTGAATTTCTCCTTGAATTCTCTCATCAATAACAGCACCAAATATAACAACAGCATCATCTACTACAGAATTATGAATAACTTCAGCTGCTTCATATACCTCATGCAATGTCATATCAGGACCGCCGGTAACATTAAATATTACTCCGCTGGCTCCATTTATGGATGTTTCTAATAATGGTGAATTAACAGCTATTTTAGCCGCTTCTAAAGCTCTGCCTTCACCGCTGCCTCTTCCTATACCCATTAATGCAGAACCTGACATTGACATTACAGCTTTAACATCAGCAAAGTCAACGTTAATTAAACCAGGTATTGTAATGATATCGGATATACCTTGAACACCACGCAGCAGAATTTCATCTACTACATAGAAAGCTTCTTTTATTGTTGTTCTCTTTTCAACAACTTGAATCAACTTGTCGTTAGGCACAACAATTAATGTATCAACATTTTCTTTTAATTTTTCAAGCCCTTGAACCGCTTGATTCATTCTTCTTTTGCCTTCAAAACTAAAAGGCTTTGTAACAACACCAACTGTCAACGCTCCAAGTTCTTTAGCTATTTGTGCCACAACAGGAGCTGCCCCCGTACCGGTTCCCCCTCCCATACCTGCGGTAATAAATACCATATCAGCACCATCAAGAGCTACCATTATTTCATCACGACTTTCTTCGCATGATTTTTCACCCTTATTAGGGTCTCCACCTGCCCCAAGTCCGTTGGTTAGTTTATTTCCAAGCTGTATTTTGTTAGGAGAACTAGACATTTTTAACACTTGAGCGTCTGTATTCATAGTCCAGAACTCAACTCCTCCAAGTCCGGCAGCAATCATTCGGTTTACAGCGTTACCGCCGCCACCTCCTACACCAACCACTTTAATATTGGCATGGTTTGCATATTCATACTCTTGTGGAGTATTAAATTGAGAGTCTGCTGGTCCAATATTATTATTCACGTATTTCGACCTCATTTATTCTAATCTAACTAACACTGATTTTAATTTTATAGTTATTTAATAAAAAAAATACTAAACACCTCTTTTATAGCACAAATAAAGCTATATTAAATATAATTCTTGGAAAACGTAAACGAATTATTACAATATTAAGATTAAATTTTACTATAATATACCCAATAGCTTGTTTAATTCTGGTTCACAAGGAATAATAATTTATTTTCTTTACCAAGTTATTACTAATAAATTTTAACATATTAATAATTTTGATTCTAAATTAATTTTGAGAGTGGTTATCACCTTTATTATGCAATCGCTATAAGCATTGATATAAGTTAAGTTTACTTAAAAATATCAGAACTTGATAGATCACTATCATTTTGAAATTTCTTTACAATTCTCTTCATAATAAAATCCGCACCCGTCTAAAGTTTGAGCACCCGCAGCAATGTATTTGGTTTTTATCCGCGGGTAAATTCTGCAATATAAAGACCTAAAACGATAGCTTTTGCATTTATTATCATCTCCTAAATGTTTACAAGTAACAACTAAAACCCCATCCTCTTTACCTGTAGTAAAAAAAGTTTTGTATCTGGGCTCCTCAACCTGTAACTGTTCAAATTCGTATTTTTCAGTCAAAAATCTTCCATGATAATTAATTGTTATCTTTCTGCAACACTGTCCGCACTGTTTGCAAGAGCCTTTTCTAAGGAATTTAGGACTAAAAATTTTATTTAAATACTTTAAAAGTTTACTGTTTAAATTCTTTGCCATCTAATTTATACACGTCACTTTCTACCTTAAAAAATCCTTCCGCCAAGGGCCTGTTAAAATCTGTATATTCAAAAACCCTTAAAATATATTGGCCTTCCTGATGCAGGCAAAAGTAATCAAAAAAGAAATTTTTTCTTGTATCTATCTCTAAATCTTTTGTATAAACAATTTCTACCTTGTAAAAAGGGAATTTAGGTTCAACCTTTATTACCTGTAACCTTATCTGATCTGTTTCAAACTCCTCTTTTTTCAATATTAAATAGTTAATCCTATCACCGGCATCATAAACCTTTCTTAAAACTTTCGCAGAAATATTAGAAGGTGTTATTATTTCATCGCTTAAAAAAATAAAAGCTTTTGGTTCCTTCTTTTTCCAGACCCAACCAAGAAGAAAAGTCGCAGATAATATTAAAATAAGTATAAATATATTTTTTTTCATAAAAATTTTTTAAAATATTTTTATTTTATTTTACTTTTTAATAACTCCAGCCTGAATTTTATTCTTGCTATATTCTCGTCACCGGGTGCAAGTTTAACAAATTGTTCATAGTATTTAATTGCAGAATTGTATTGTTTTCTTTTATCATTCATTAATCCCAGTGCATAATGCGCATATGCATAATTAGGACTGCTGCTGATTATTTCTTTATAATATTTTTCTGCAATATCTTCTTTATTTAACTCTGTTAAAATTAACCCCAAATTAAATTTAACATTAATATTAGCAGGATTGATTTTTAAAGCTTTTTCATAGTATTTTTTAGATTTTTTAAAATCTTTTTTTTCTTTATAAATATTAGCAAGTTTTACTATAGTATCAAAATTATTATTATCTAAGCGCAAAATTCTTTCATATTGATGAATAGCTTCTTTTATATCATTATTTTTATAATAAGCATCAGCAAGTTGAACATTTGTAGAAATAGAGGCAGGCTCAAACTCTAATAATCTTTCATAAGCTCCAAGAGCTTCATCATTTCTTTTTAATTTTGTTAACAAATCACCATAAGATTTAAAAATTTCTTTTTTGGTTTTATTTAAAATTATAGCCCTTTCATAGCAGTCAAGAGCTTTTTCTTTCTCTCCTAATTCTTGATAACTGTTAGCTAAACCTGTAAAAGAAAAATATTGCATAGGATTAAACTTAACAGCTTCCTTGTAATAAATAACAGCTTCTTTGTAGCTTTTATTATAGTAAAGCTGATTAGCCCTTGAATTTAGAGCTTTTGCCAAGTTTAACTTTACTTTGTCCTTAACTTCAATATCAAGAGCATTTTTATATAACTTTATGGCATCATCATATTTCTTTAATGCATGGTGGGCTAATGCAGCGTTATAGTATATTTCTGAATCATCTGTTTTCGTTTTTAAAATATCTAAATAAAGGTCAATACCTTTTTGATAATTTTTATTAAAATGATAACTTCTGGCTAATTCATGTTTTATTTTAATGCTATCAGGATTTAATTTATGTGCTTTGCTAATATATTCAATAGCTTTGCTGTAATTTTTTTCTTTCTGGTTAATAATACCAAGGTTATAAAAAGCTTTGTCGTTATCTTTTACTCTTTCAATATATTTTTCATAATGTTCTTTAGCTTCATCTATATTATTTTCTTTTAACAATAAATTAGCAAAATCAAATCTTATACTATCCAAATTCGGATTAAACCTTAAGCATTGTCTGTATTGTCTAAAAGCTGCTTTAGTATGATTTGTTTTAGCATAAGCTATTGCTAAGTTTGCTCGAGCTTCTATGTTTGTATCATCTTCTTTTAATGCTGTTTTAAGTATATCAACAGCTTGTGAATAATTTTTTGTAAGAACCAGAGCTTTACCGTAATTAGAATATTCTTTAAAATTATTAGGACTGTTTTTCAGTAGATAATTATACTCTTTAACAGCTTTTTCAGGCATTTCTAATTTCATATATAGCGATGCTAAATTTTTTCTGGCATCCAAATGCTTTGGATAGTAATAAAGAAACTTACTGTAATATTCAATTGCATCTCTATATTCACCTTTTAAGTTTTTGATAGTAGCCACATTTAAATTGTTAAATCTATATTCAGGTAGTATTTTTAAAGCTTGCATATACGCACTAAGCGCATCATCATAATAATTATGCTCCTGTAAAATATTTCCGATACTAATATAAATAAAAGCATCATCAGGTTTTAACCTGGCAGCATAATTATATTGATCGAGAGCTTCTTTCCATCTATCTTCTTCAGCAAGAATACCGGCTAGTTTTATACGAATAAGAGCCTCATCCGGTGCAAGTTCAAGAGCTCTTTTAAGCTCTGCTTTAGCTTCATAAAGTCTATGCTCGTTATGATAATCAAGAGCTTTGTTATAAATATTTAAAGCCTCAGGCGACATAGCCATAGCGGTATTTGTTTTAAAGAAAAATAATAGTGCTAATATTAAAACAATTTTTATATTTTTAGTTCTTATCATCGATTAATATTCCTGCTGATTCTAAATTCCTAATAAATTGGTGATGGTCATCACCTTTCTTATGTTATCGCTATAAACTTTTGATACAGCTTAAGCTTGCTTAAAACATCAAACATCAGAATTCGATAGACCACTACTAATAAATTATCTTACGTAAATGACCAAAAGGTCAACATATTAAACATTTATTCATATATTCATATTTATTTTATTAAAGCTTGAATCGCCTTAAAATTGTGATTTTTAGCATCTTTTAATAACTCAAAAATAGCTGTTTCAGTTGTACTTGGTATAATGCCACAGTGTAACATTCTTTTTATACCTTGATTATACTCCCACTCTTTTCGTGAACCCACAGCATCTTGAACAATATGGACTTCAAGCCCCATAGCAATTAAATCATTTACAGTCTGGTGTACACAAACATGTGTTTCCATTCCGCAAACTATAACTTGTTTTTTGTTTAATCCTTTTACTGTATTTCTAAAATTCTCTTCACCGCAACAGCTAAAGCTGGCTTTCTCAACAACAACAGTATCAGCCGGCAACTTTTCCTTTATTGATTCAATTGTATGACCTAACCCTTTAGGATACTGCTCACTTACAATTGTAGTGACTCCTAAGATACTTGCAGCTTCTGCTAAAATAGCTGTTTTTTTTTCAATTTCTTCTTTATTAAATTGAGCCTTTAAAAGCTTTTCCTGTATATCAATTATTAATAAAATACTATTATCTTTATTTAAAATAGCCATTACATTCTCCTGCTATATAAATCCATAATATACTAACTCTAAAATACTTTTCAGATTCTTTAATCAGGTAAAAACTAATAAAATAAGCTATTCTCTGAAAAGAGAAATCTGAAATTTAATTTGAAACCTGTATAAAATTAATACTTTCCAGAGCTTTTTCTTCGCTAAATATTTCTATATTTAAGTTTGGTGATAATTTTTTACTTTTTAAATAATTAATAATTTTTTTAAAATCTAAAGATCCATTCAAAAATGAATCATGATCGTCGCTCCGCCCGAAATTATTATGAAGGTGCATATGATAAAGGTGCTTATCAACTTTATCAATCCACTCATAAACACTTAAGCCGGAAGCCATATTAACATGCCCCACGTCTATACAAAATTTTAGTCTGTTTGAATTTACATTTTCTATTATATTTAAAATAGCATCAGGATTTTTTTCATAAGTATTTTCCAAAGTTATTATAATATTTTGATTATTATATTTATTCAAAAATTCTTGCCAAAATTCACTATGAGCCTGAACAAACTGCTCTTTACCAGGGCCAAAGCCGGCATTATACCCTGCATGAAATATAATAGTCTTTGCATTGATACTTTCAGCAACTTCCATTGTTTGATTGTATCTGTACATTGTTATTTCTTTTATTCTGGGGTCTTTCGATATAGGGTTCAGGTCATAGAAGCAACCATGCAAGCTTACATCACCCTTAAGATTTTTCATTAATTCGCTGGCTTGGTTTAGGTTATATTTAAAATTCTCCTCTAAATCCTGGGGTTTCATAAAGTTACACACCTCAAGATTTAAATTATGTTTATTAGCAAATTCTATTGCTTCTTTTAAGTTCTTTTTTACAGCTGATGAGATAGAAAAAATCAATTTATTAGATCTCCTCTTTAAACCTTCCTTCTATTCTATAATATCACGTACACGAACTCAAAAATACTTTTCAGATTATTAAATCGTGTTAAAACTAATAAAATAAACTAACCTTTAAAAAGAGTAATCTGAATTCTAATTGAGAACCAATATAAAAACAGGAACTGCTATTTATACTGCTCAAGTGAGTATCAGCTCCTGTTTCTTTAGAATGCATAATTTTTTTATTTATATATACTATCTTTAAAATACTTTTCAGATTATTCAATCGTATCTCTGAAAAGAGTAATCTGAATTTTAATTGAGGAAAGTATAAATATATTAGTCTCTGTCAATTCTAATTGCGCTGTCCGGACAAAGTCTTTCACAAGTTCCGCAAGCGATACACAATGCCGGATCCGGTTCAACAGCCGGCGTAGAATAAATACCAACTTCTTTAGACCAGTGCAGGCAGTTCTTTCCCTTTTTGTTAATAGGGCATTTTATTAAACATAGTCCGCAACCTTTACAAAGTTGAGTGTAGAGACGCCAAGTTGCTTTGCCTTTGCCGCAACCTTTGATTTCAAAACCTTGATGTTTTTCTTGTACTTTAGTCATGATCTCTCCTTTATACTGATGCAGTATTATTTATTAATCCCATACCACGTTCGAGAGCTTTATAATTAAGATCTCTTAACTCCGGTTTAGCCACAAACTTTTTACCAAGAGCAAGTTCAAGAGCATCTTTAGCATTTTGAATACTAACAACTTTTGTTGCCTTTAAAACCACACCTAAAATAATCATGTTAAATACTCTTGCAGAAAGCTCATCATTGGCAATTTTGCTAGCTGACACATTGATAATTCTTTTTGCTTTCATTTCGGGTTTTTTCAGGCAAACTGAATCATCATAAACCACTGTTGTATTTTCATCAACATAGCAAGCGCATCTTTCGATAGCTCTGTCAGATAACATGATAACGATGTCACCTTTAGAAAATCTTGGCTCGCCAATACACTCATCAGCTATTTGGCAAAAAGCAATACTAACACCGCCTCTTTGTTCAACACCAAAGTTTGGAATATATAAAACATTTTTATTTGCACTATAACCAGCTTCCACAAGGATTTTTGCTATACTTTGAACACCTTGTCCGCCTTCGCCGGCTAATACAATCTTTGCTCTAGCCATTATTTAACTCCTTCTAATCCTTGAGGAACCACAAGTTCACCGACCTTGAAGAAACCTTCCATCTCATCAAGTCTATCCCATGTATCAACGTTATTTGTTCTCCAGTTAAGAGGACATACAGAAAGTGCTTCAACATAAGAGAAACCACGACCGTCAGCTATGTTTTGAAGACCTCTCTTCATCATTGTTTTTAATTGACGAAGATTATTCACTGTACCTCTTGTAACATAAGCAGCTTCAGTATCTACAACAGCAGAAACCATTTCAGCGCCTTTAGCAGGTTTACCTGTAACTTCTACATCTCTACCATAAGGTGTTGTTTCTGTTACTTGACCCGGTAGTGTTGTAGGTGCCATTTGTCCGCCGGTCATACCATAGTTTGTGTTGTTAACTAAAACAACCAACATTTTTTCATTTCTTACAGCCGCATTCACAAGGTGTTGTGCACCAATAGCCAAACCTCCGCCATCACCCATGTATGCAATACCTACAGCATCAGGTGTTGCTCTGGTAATACCGTAAATAACAGGTGTTGTACGACCATGATGAGCTTGTATTGTATCTATATTCATATAATTCCAGGATAATAAGCTGCATCCGATATCACAGCCGTAAATAGCTCTATCCTGTAGATTTAATTCATCAATAGCAGATGCTAAAGTTTTTAATATCATTCCGTGACCACAACCCGGACAAAACTTGCTTGCGCCCGGATCAGGGTTTTGAGCCTTGGGCAGTCTTGGTGGAATTGTTAACATACTAGGCATTTATCTATATCTCCCTTTTATATATTAAATTAACAAACTAAATTATTTTCTTTAACCATTTTTTCAACTTTTTCAACGATGTCTCCACCTGTTACACCAACACCCATCTTATAAAGTGTTTGATAAGGAGTGGTTAATCCGTACATTTTTTCAAGGGCTAATCTTGCCATTTGACCATTTGCAGACTCAGTAAATAATACTTGTTTAGCTTTGTTTACAGCTTTTCTTAGGGGATCAATAGCAAGCGGTCTTAATGTAATAGGTCTGAATAAACCTGCTTTAACACCTTTTGCTCTTAATTCATCTATAGCTGTCATAGCACTTCTTGCAACGATACCGTGAGCAATAATTAATATTTCCGCATCTTCTGCTTTATATTCTTGATATTCAATAATTTCAGGAGCTATTCTGTTAAATTCTTCTTCATAAGAATCAAGAACTTCCATTAATTCTTCTTCAAGGTTAAAGCAATTTCTTAAATGTACAGGCTTTCTGTCAACACCAGCAACACCATCAGCTCTTAAGTAAGGAGTTGCAGGAACTAAATCAATGCCTCTGGCTTCAGGGTCATAAGCCATTACAGGCTCTCTCATTTTACCTTGATATCCGTCAGCTAATATAAATGTTGGAAATTTATATTTCCAAGCAGTATTAAATGCTTTAATTGTATAATCATACAGATCCTGATGGCCTGCTGTAGAGTAAACTATTCTATAGCCTTCACCATTACCGCCAAAGCAGGTTAAAGTTGTTTCTTGCTGAGCGTAAATAACAGTAGCAGTACTTGGCCCGCCTCTTTGCATTACAGCACAAACAAAAGGAAGTCTGTTCATTTCAGCCATGGACATAGCGTCTTGCATAATAACATTCCCCGGTCCTGCTGTTGCAGTAAAAGCTTTTTTGCCAGCTAAAATACCACCTAAAGTAGAAAAACCAGCAGAGATTTCATCTTCTGTTTGTAAAAATCCAGCCTCTGTTTTAGGAAGTAATTTACACCAAGTGTGCATAACTTCGTTTTGCGGTGTAATCGGATAACCATACATAAATTCTGCACCGGCAGCAACAGCAGCATAAGCTATTACCTCATTACCGGTCATAAAAAGTTTTGTGTCTTCTGTAATGAGTTTTTTAACCATTTCTTAATACCTTCCAGGTTTTCGACTTATAACTTGTTTTTAACATACTACAAAAATAAGTGTTTATGAATGTTTTTTATTTGTAATCAAAAATTTAATGAATTTTCATGCAAATTATAACATGCTAAAAAAAAATCTAATTTTTAATGAGTTTTATTATAATTTTTAATGAATTTTTTTTAATAGAACTGTTGCATAGGATGCTATGGCGTTTTCTTTACCAATTTCCCCTAATCCTTCCATTGTTGTAGCCTTTATAGAAATTTGGTCTTGATCTACATCCAGTTCATTAGATAAAACTTTTCTCATCATAGGGATATACTTTAATAACTTAGGTTTTTCCGCCTGAATAACAGTGTCAATATTACCAATATTATAGCTTTTTTCTTTTATTAAAGTTTTAACTTCTTTTAATAATTTTAAACTGCTAATATCTTTATACTTTTCATCAGACGGCGGAAAGTGTTTGCCGATATCTCCCAGGGACAAAGCCCCAAGCATAGCATCCATAATTGCATGGATTAAAACATCAGCGTCAGAATGGCCTAATAAACCTTTTTCAAAGGGAATTTCAATACCTCCTAAAACGCATTTCCTTCCCTCTACAAGCCTATGGATATCATACCCATTGCCGATTCTAAACATTCAATCCTCCCAGTGTGAATTTTTCAATAGCCTTGGCCGCACCGTCATCCTC
This sequence comes from Candidatus Gastranaerophilales bacterium, assembly GCA_028282645.1. Lineage (GTDB taxonomy): Bacteria > Cyanobacteriota > Vampirovibrionia > Gastranaerophilales > JANQFW01 > JANQFW01. Next base: position 3,750 of record JANQHM010000218.1, on the reverse strand, counting down.
AACGCTATCAGTCACATAAGTAGCAATATCTTTCACTTTGTCAGTTGCATTTCCCATCGCTACTGCAACATTTGCAACTTTTAGCATATCAATGTCATTTTCCTGGTCACCCATGACCATTATTTCAGATTTTTTTATTCCCCACTCACTAGCCAGGTATAAAATTGCGTTACCTTTAGATGCACTTTTATTAACAATTTCACAATACCTGGATGTTGATTTAAATACATTTACTTTATTAGAATATTTTTTTATTAAATAGTTTCTTATTTTGTCAATTTTTTTTATATCATCGTCCATTACCACAATTTTAGTGGGTTCTTTTTCTATAATATTTTCAAAGTTAAAAATATTTTCATAAGGAATTTTTCTTGTAGTTGCATACTCCCTCATAATATTTGTTTCTTTTTCAACGAGCAGTTTATCTTCAAAATAGTAATTTATCTGCACGTCAAAAGTTCTAAGCTCTTTAATAATTTCAAAAGAAAAATTTTTAGGAATAGACTGATTTAATAAAATTTTATCAGAATTATAAAATTCTTTAATAAAGCTCCCTTGATATGTAACCAGCGGAGTTTTTAAATCAAGAGCTTTAGCAATATGCAACGTAGCCTGAAACATTCTTCCCGTAACTAAAACCACATAAATATTATTAGCAACAGCTTGACGGATAGATTTTTTTACCCTATCAGATATTTTAAAATCACTATTCATTATTGTTCCGTCAATATCAGTTGCTATTAATTTTATTTTATTCATTATGAAGCCTGTTTTACTCTTTTTATTAAAAATTTTTTCTTTTTTTTAATTTTATTTTAAAAATATAAAAAATAATATAAACTCTAAGAATACTTTTCAGATTATTTAATCGTGTTAAAATTAATAAAACAAATTGGACTCTGAAAAAATTAATCTCCAATTTAATTGATTAGCAGTATAAATAATTACAGAGTAGCACCGGAATAAAAGGAAAACTGGTTCATAACCTTGTTTAAGCCCACCAGCGTTTTAGCATCAAGGATTTTTCCTTCTTTTATTAACTCATCAACTTCTTCAAAGGAAAACTCTAAAGTTTGTATTACTTCGCCCTCGTCAAAGTTAGTGCCGATAAAAGTCAAGTCTGTAGCCTTGTATAAATATAGTCTTTCATTGCAAAAACCGGGAGCCGTATAAATAAACCCTAAAGAGTACCAGTTTTTTGCTATAAATCCGGTTTCTTCCTGTAGCTCTCGTTTAATTGCCACAAAAGGATCTTCGTTTTCTTCCAGTTTACCGGCCGGTAATTCTATAAGCTCGTCATTTACTGCATAGCGCCATTGCCTTACCAGAATTATTTTATCCTCATCAGTGATTGCAACTACAGCAACTCCGCCCGGATGAATAACTACTTCTCTATAGTGTTTTTCGCCATTGCTTAATTGTACTTGATCTTTTTTTAAGTTAATAAAAGCCCCGTTAAACTCCAGCTTGCTTTTAATTGTTGTTTCTTTAGTTATTTTCATAAAATTTTTCCTAAAAATTATATTTTCTGTATTTAGCATATTATAATTCAATATACTTTGGCAATTAGAGGATAGTATCATGAACTTAAAAGGAAAAGATTTTTTAACATTGGCGGACTTTAGCAAGAAAGAGCTTTTATATTTATTAAACCTGGCAAGCAGGCTAAAGCAAGATAATAAAATAGGGCAAACTCATCATTTATTAAAAAACAAAACATTAATATTAATTTTCATCAAACCAAGCTTGAGAACCCGTGCCAGTTTTGAAATAGGCATACAGCAACTTGGCGGAAACGCCTTAACTTTAAAGCAAGATGAAATAAATTTAGGAATAAGAGAGACAATAGCAGACACAGCAAGAGTTTTATCCAGATATGCAGACGGTGTAATGATAAGAACATTTGCACAAAGCGATGTGGAAGAATTTGCACAATGGGCGGATATTCCTGTAATTAACGGATTAACAGACAGTACACACCCTTGTCAGGTTTTAGCTGACTTATTAACAATTAAAGAACACTTTGGCGAGCTTGAAAACTTAAAGCTTACTTATGTAGGCGACGGAAACAACATGGCGAACAGCCTGATGACTGGTTGTGCTAAATCAGGTATAGATGTAACCATAGGTTGTCCTTCCGGTTATGAGCCTGATTCTGTATTTTTAGAAATGGCACAGAATTTTGCGCAAAAAACAGGCACTATAGTGGAAGTGGAAAACGATCCGCAAAAAGCAGTAAAAAGAGCAAATATAGTTTATACGGATGTTTGGGCAAGTATGGGACAAGAAGCTGAGGCAGAGCATAGAAAAGAAATATTTAAGCCTTATCAGGTTAATGATGAGTTATTAAAACATGCCGGCGATGATGTTATTGTATTGCACTGCTTGCCTGCGCACAGGGGCGAAGAAATAACCCGGCAGGTTTTAGAAAAATATGCTGATATTATTTTTGAAGAAGCTGAAAACAGATTGCATGCCCAAAAGGCTATAATGGCATCAATAATGTAAATAAATGTTAAAAATTTAACAAAAAAATGTCAATTTAAATTATTCATATTCTTTAGAAAGGTTGTGGAAGAGTTAATAATAGAATATTCAATGGAGAGAATAATGCAAGTAAAAAATCAATTACCACAATATTTTAAAATAGAGAGAAATACTCCCAATATTCTCTTCAAGGCAAGAACCTCTGATAGCAAAGGTGAGGCTTCAACTGTCCAAGGTAGTCAAAGTGGTAAGAAAGAAGTAGATGAACTTGTTGAACAAATTTTAAATGTTGACTTTTTAAATGAAGTTAGGGAATGTTTTAGTGGTAAACAACCTTTTGAAGATTTTAAAGAGCCTACTTCTTCTATTCTGAAGAAGTTTAATGATCCTAAAGTAGCAGGAAAGGTTGCAGATAAACTGAAAGATTATAGTGATTGCTTAAGCAAATTTGTTAGCTTGCTAAAAGGAAATTCAGAAACAAGAGTAATCAAATTAGAGGAATAAAAGTTTTAGAAGCTATCTTGTTAAAGTTTGCATCGCCTTGCCAGGCAAGCCACTTCAGCTTTAACATCGCAGTCCGTAAATGAGCCTTTATTATTGATATAACCGGCTTTTATTTTTTTAACCAGACAGGCTCTTAGTTATTACCCGGATAAAGCGAAAAATATTATAAAAAATAAGGCTGCCCCACACCGGAGCAGCTTTATTTTTTGTATAAATTACGCGGGCATCACAAAACCCGTACTTTTAGCCTTAAAGAGAGTTAAAAAAAATATTCAATTGTATGTTACGTAAAAATCAAAAATAATTCACTACAACGAAATTTTTGCTTACAAAAGGGTATAAACAGGCACACTTATCCTGGGTGACAGTCGTCACCTTTCTTATGTCATCGCCATAAGCTTTGATATAACTTAAGTCTAGCGGTATGGGAAAAATGTGCTGTTTTGAAATTAAGCTTTGCGTGGCTGGCGCATCCTTTAATTTCAAATAGAATAATAGTTTTGAAAGTTTTAATGCTTGATTTGGCACTTTATTATTAGTTTGTGCTGATGTGGCATCAGCTTTATTGTTTTTATTTTTTATTATTTTCTTTTTTAATTTTTTTAAAGATAAAAATATATTATAAAAATAAGTATCAATACGTGCAAAAGCAGAAAAAGCTTTCTTTTTCCCGATAGTTAGATTGTGTGGGGCAATCATTGGGCATAGGAGGGCTGTGATGTTCCACAAAATACAAAATATTATTTTAACGTATTGAAT
>JANQHM010000205.1 GCA_028282645.1 Candidatus Gastranaerophilales bacterium | reverse complement strand
TTTATTTCTTCCAGTTGTTTTATTATATCATTTGCAAAGAACTGGACATCAAGGTTAAGCCATTCCATTTTTTCTATTAAAAACTTGCTCCAGCCGCCTGTGCGCATTATGTGCATATATTCCTTGCCGACTATATCAAATCTCATTTCTGTGGTTTTTATCATCTCAAGAAAGCGTCCTTTCAGGTGGCCGAGGCTATAATTTTTGGCAAAACGACGCAGTATGACAATTTCGTTGCGAAGCCTGTAGTACAGGAATGCTGCGTATTTGTCATTATCCTTTTGGCATGTGTCTTCGGTTTTTAGGCTTTGTTTTTCCACAACTAATTTACCTGATTTTTTAATTTAATATATAATATATAACCTTAATATATATTATAGTTTATTTATTAAAATTTTGCATGAAATTTAAGCGATTGTTAAGAAATCGTTACTAAATTGATAACATATACTTTGTAACGATTTTTTCCTAACTAATAAGAATAATACATAACAGATTGCTTTAATAGAGTAATCTCTCTGCCGTCTTCCTGTATAAGCTTAAATGCCGACTGATCGCACCATTTAATTCTGCCTGAAATGTTTTGATTATTTATCGTGCAAAAGGATACAATTATGTTATCCTTAATTAATTTTTTGATTTCATTAATACTTGGTCCGTTTAGTTCCAGCATATAAAATTACTCCATGGATTTTACTTGATTTAACTGCTTTTTTTCTTGCCAAGTTTTTTTATCAGGACTTTTACATCTTTAATATTATAAGCTTCAGGGTCTAATTCCAGATATTTTTTATAATTTTTTATTGCATCTTCTGTTTTACCCAGTTTTTCCTGAGCCTGCGCGATGTGAAAATAAATTTCACCTATCGAAGGATCGATGCTTAAGGCTTTTTGGTAATATTCAAGTGCTTTTTGATATTCTCCGATACAAAAATGAACATAGCCTACGCTATCTAGAATCGGGGCACTATCTTCTTTTAATGTCAAAGCTTTTTGGCATGCAGGAAGGGCATTTTGTGCATTGCCGCTATTTGCAAGTCCGTAGCATAAATTATTATAAGCTTCGGCAAAATCCGGCTTAAGCTCTACAGCTTTTTGGCTAAACTCTACGGATTGTTTATAATTATTCAGCTTTGCGTAAACAACACCTATATCATAATAAATAAAAGCATTGTACGGCATTAAAGAGGCGGCTTTATTAAGGTATGTCAATGCCTCATCAGTTTTTCCCTGCTGATCTAATATTAAGCCGAGGTAATAATTAACTTCTCTATTTTTTTTATCCAGTTTTAATACTTTTTTATAATTAATTTCTGCCTGGTCTAGTTTGTTGAGGCCTTCGTAAAGCATTGCGAGGTTTTTATATGCCTTAACATTTTCAGGATCGTATTTTACTGCTTTTGCCAGTAAGTCCTCAGCTTTATCGAAATTTTTTCTGTTTATATGTCCCGAAGCAAGAAAAATAAAGATTTTTGAAAATCTTGAGTTTACTTGATCTTGAGTTTTTATAAAATGAGAAGTTGCATAAACAGTTGGACACATTAATAATGAGCCTAATAAAATAAATGCAATTAGCTTTTTTCCTGATAGTTGTTTGTGTTTCTTCACAATTTTTACCTCGGATTTATTTTATACTACCTCTAAAATATTATTCAGATTATTTAATCATGTTAAAACTGGCAAAGTAATCTGAAATTTAATTTAGAATCGGAATATATATTTAAGCATCAGTACTCAACTGACCACTACCAAAAAATAGTTATATTATTTTAAAGGTGATTATCTGATTATCTTATAACATAAGCATAAATAAAATAATACACGATTATGTCTATTTTTAGAAGATATTTGGATTAAAAAATAAAATTATTTTTACTAATTTTAAAATCGGCTAAGATTTTTTATCAGATATTATTATACCTTTAAAGAGCTTATTAAATAAAATTTTAATCAGTTAATTTATACTAATGATTATTTATTTTTTTTGCCGTGATATATTTTTTATTAATCATATAATGTATAGGGGATACTTATGTACACAAGTACTGAATTAAAAGAAACCGATCAGGAACAACAGCTGGAAGAAGCTATTGATGAGATAGGAAAAGATGTAGCAAAATATGTTCCGTCCAAGGTCGTAGGGATGCTGTTCAATTTGCTTCTGGTGCCTTTGTACACTAATTTATTAATACCGGAACAATATGGTTTATACTGGATATCCATAAGCGTATTGAGCTTTTTTTGTATTATATTTAGTGATTGGGTAGGTTTGTCCGGATTAAGGTTTTTTAAAGAACATGATAAGACAGGAAATATAAAGTCTTACTTTAGTACGTTATTATTTTTATTAGTTACTAATCTGGGATTATTATATTTATCAGCTTTTGTATTTTTTAAACCCGTAAGTGAATGGTTTAAAATACCTTCGGACTTGCTTTATCTTGTATTATTACTGATTATACCTGTTGCATTCAGGGCATTATTATTCCAAATATTAAGGGCACAGATAAAGCCTTTGACATATACGGTATCTGTAATAATAAATCAGTTTTTAACTATTGGAATAGCGGTTTACCTCTTGTTAAATACAAACATTGGTGTAAAAGCAATAATTTTAGGTATGGCTGTTTCTATAGTAGCTATTGACCTGGTAATGCTTTCTCTCAGTAAAATGGGAAAAAATCTTTCTTTAAAAAATATCAAATTTGATATATTAACTAAATTTTATAAGTATGGCTTGCCTATTGCTGTATCGAGCATGGCTGTCTGGATTTTTACACAGAGTAACAAGTTTGTACTTCAGTGGTTTAAGGGTTCGGCATATAACGGATTATACGGTGTTGGATTTAACTTGACATATTCTGCTATGATGCCGTTATTTGCGATGATTATACTTGCAGCAGTCCCCCGAATTATTAGTAAATACGAACAAGGTATGGATATAAGGCCTATTGTTAAAAAGTTAACAGGTTATTTCTTTATTCTGTTTACACCATTGTTATTGATATTTTGTTTATGCCCAAAAGATCTGGTACACTTGTTTGCCAATAATAAATATGAAGACGCATATATTTTAATACCGTTTTTAGCTTTTAGTGCGTTTTTCTATGGTTTAGCAGAGTATACAACAATTCAATATCATTTAATAAGAAAAACTCATTTAGATACAATTATCAGGTTTATTCCGGGTATTGCCCAGGTGATTTTAAATATAATATTTATAAACAAGTATGGTTTGATAACCATAGGTGTAACAACTTGTCTTACTAACTTCCTTTACTTGTTATTCAGTTTGCTTGTAAGAATTAAAGGTTTGGCATGGCAACCGCCTTATGCTGTTATAGCAAGATGCGCTTTAGGCTTTGCAGCCGGCATTTGTATGTATTTTCTTGCTAATGCTTATTTTGCCGAACTAACCGCTTTTAACTTCTTTGTTAAAGTCGGATTAATGACATTAATATATTTAGTTGTAATTAAGGTCCTTGCAAAAGGTGAAAGTCTTGCATAGACTTAATTACACCGGTACTCAATGTACCTCCTAGGGGGTATTCTATCGAATAAATTATTTCAGAGTTAGTATAAACAAAAAATCGTCCCTTTATAAATGAAAACGGGACGATTTTTTATTTCAATATTTTGTTAGGGTATGACCATCACATCCGGCTTCATTGCTTAACCAGGCTGGGCAATAGTATCGTCAAAGAATTTTGGATTATCATACTTGTACTCATCTGAAAAATATTTTAGAGCCAGTTATTTTTTGGTAGCGATCTATCGAATTCTGAGCCAGGGGGGAAATTAGGAGTACAAGATGAAAAAATCTTTAGTAAGCGTTATTATAACTACCTATAACAGGGCTGATTATATTAAATATTCCATTGATTCGGTATTAAAGCAGACTTATGACTTTTTTGAACTGATAATTATTGATGACGGATCTACTGATAATACTGTAGATATTATTAAAACCTATAACGACAAACGAATTAGATATTTTTACCAGCGCAATTTTGGGCAAAATTTTGCCAGAAACTACGGGTTACAGCTTTCTAAAGGTGAATATGCCGCTTTTTTGGATTCTGATGATGTGTGGGAGATAAATAAACTTGAAAAACAAGTGGCTATTTTAGATAAACATCGCAATATCGGTCTTGTATATTGTGCTACAGCAATTATTGACAGATATAACAGTATAGTCGGAAAACAAAAAATATACAATTATTCCGGCAAAGTTACCAAACAGCTGCTTTTACTGAATTTTTTATATAACGGCTCGTGTGCTATGTTTAGGATAAATGACAGTCTTTATAAGATTGGCATGTTTGATGAGTCTATTAAAAGGATGACCGACTGGGAGTTTTACCTGAAGTATTCAGTGCATAACGAGTTTTATTGTATACCTGAGTACTTGCTTAAGTACAGAATGCATAGCAGTACCATGAGTTTTAATTATATGGATTATTTAGCCAGCGGTTTTAAAATTTTAGATAAATTTTTTCGGAATAAAGACTTGCCGGCAAGTATTATTAAATATAAAGATTTGGCTTATGCAATGCGATATAGGTATCTTGCACAAAGATTTTTAGATAACGGTAAATATATTGAGGCTAGAGCTTATATAATTAAAGCTTTTGCCCAGACGGGTAATATTATTTGGGAAAAAGAAGGAATTTTTACTTTTATAAAGTGTTTTTTACCTTATAGATTATTTAAATTTATTAGTTATTTAAAAAAATACCTTTGTCAGGAAATTATAAGGCTTAGAGCAAAAGGTGCCTAGGATTCCTGTTTACTTTATAGTTTGAATTAATAGAGGAGAAAAGGATTTATGGATACTTTAGTCAGTGTATGTATGACTAACTATAATTATGAAAATTTTATTAAGGAAAGTATTGATAGTGTACTTTTTCAGACGTATAAAAACTTTGAATTGATTATTATTGATAATGCTTCTACTGACGGATCGGTGGATATTATTAAAAGTTATAATGATTCCAGGATAAAATTGTATATAAATGATGCCAATATTCCGCTTTATAAAAATTTAAACAAGGCTGCATCCCTTGCTCGTGGTGAACTGGTAACGTTTTTGCACTCTGATGATATTTATAATCCTTTATTTTTAAGTGAAATTATTAAAGCTAAAAAGAAAAACCCTGATAAAAAAGTCTTTGTAAGCGGTGTTTACTTTTGGCATGACTATAAAAATGACTTTAAAGAATGGTATCCGTACAAAGAAGCCGGAGTAAAGTCCAGGCCTGAAACTTTATTGAATCTTTCTGTGTTTAATACCATCGGAAATGGTGTTAATGTAGCAATAGATAAAGATTGTTTCAATAAAGCCGGCAGGTTTTCTGATAAATATAAGTATAGTGCTGACTATGACTTATGGTTTAGATTGGCTGACGAGCATGAATTTGTTTATATTAACAAATTGTTGACTTATTACCGTATACATAATAATAATCTACCTCATGTGATGAATAAAAACCTGTATATGTATAAAGAAAGCTTGAGTATAACTAACAGGGTATTAGGAAGGCTTGATAATATTGATACAAGGCTTTCGGATTTAGCTTGTTACAGTTGCAATATTAATTTGATAAACAGGATATTAAATTCCGGAGTAAAATATAAATCCGGTGAGATGGTACGAAGTATGCTTAAGTATACCGGTATAACTAATCCTGCCATAAAAAAAGACCCTTTTTATTATTTTGTATATAATCTTAGTTATTTATTAGGTGATGGTAAGGAATCGAGCGGGAGTAAGGTATTGGATTTTATTGAAAAATTCGTGTTTTATCCGAGAAGAACTGTTGTTAGACGAAATATGCAAAAAAAATTACAGCTAAATTGTTCTTGAATATAATTTTTTCTTACTTTATTATTTATACTGGTTATAAATTAAATTTCAGATTTCTCTTTGGAATGAGCTTATAAAAAATAAAATTGACCATTTCATTTTTTAACGCTCCCGCTTCGCAATTCAGAGTTTAGCTTATTTTATTAGCTTTAACACGATTGAATAGTCTGAAAAGTATTTTTGAGTTAGTATATATTTATGAAAACAGATGAGAAATTTACATATACTAAATCAGTAAAGAATACTGATGCGCTGAAGGTATGGATGTGCTTTCCTTCCAGTTACGCAATCGGGATGTCTTCTTTAGGATATTTAAGCTTGTTCAGAATACTGGATCAAGTGGATTACGTTTATCCTGAGCGGATTTTTACCAATACTGAAAAAACTCAAATATCTGCCAGGGATGTTGAATTATTAAGCTTTTCAGTGTCATTTGAGCTTAATTTTACAGGTATATTTGATGTTTTAAAGAAATATAACATACTGTTTCGCTCAAGCGAGAGAGGCGATGAGTGTCCTGTCATTATAGGCGGGGGACCTGTTTTGTCTTCTAATCCCGAGCCTTATGCGCCTGTATTTGATGTTATTACTATAGGTGAAGGTGAGAATTTATTATTGGAGATAGCTAAGATACTAAAAGATTCCAGAGGATTGAGCAAACAGGAGAAGCTATTAAGGCTTTCCGAACTTGAAGGAGTATATGTACCTGAATTTTATGAATTTGAGTATAAAAAAAATGCTGAAATAATCTCTATAAGTAAAAAAATAGAACAAGCACCCGACAAAATAAAAAGAATCTATATTGAGAATATTGATAATCCGTTGTGTATGCCCATAGTTTCGTCAAAATCAATGTTTCCTGACGCTTATATCATTGAAACGTCAAGAGGCTGTCCAAGGCGATGCAAGTTCTGCCTGGCAAGTTATTTGACATTGCCGGCGCGTTACCCTGTTTGTGATGAAATATTAAAAGAAATCGACAGGGGACTTGAGTATTGCAATAAAATCGCACTGCTTGGTGCTTTGATAACGGAACACCCTCAATTTGACAAGATATGCAATTATATTATCGGAAAAAGAGCACAAAAAGCCTTTGAAATCTCAGTATCTTCCTTGAGGATAGACACAATAACGCCTGATATCATTAAAATGCTTGTGGATTGCGGCCAGAAAAATGCTACTGTTGCTATTGAAGCAGGTAATGAACGACTGCGGAAGTTTATTAATAAAAATTTATCCGATGAAGAGATTTATAATGGGGTTAAAATAGCCGCTGAAAATGGTTTAAAAGGCTTTAAAACTTATGGAATTATCGGATTGCCTACTGAAAAGGAGCAAGATATTGAGGATTTAGCATGTTTAATGAAGGATTTAAAGCAGGATAATAAGGGATTTAACTTAAGCTTATGCATTAGTTCTTTTGTTCCTAAAGCGCATACACCTTTTGAAAGACAGCCAAGGCAGACTAATAAAGAATTAGAGCGTAAAAGTAATTATATTAAAAAACAACTGCTTAAAACAGGAGTTGATTTTAAGCCGGCAAGCATTAAGTGGGAGTATATACAGGGGGTTTTATCTATGGGGGACAGAAGGTTATATCCTATATTAGAGCAGGTGTACGAATATGGCAGTACTCTTGGCAGTTGGAACAGAGTTTATAAAGATATTGGCTGGGAACTAAATGTGCCGCCTTATGACTGGTATATATCAAGAAAAAAAGATCAGGGCGAGATTTTGCCGTGGAGTCTTATTGACAATCTATAAAGTACTAAACTCGACAATTGTAATATATGTTTACAATAAAAATTATACTAACTCAAAAATACTTTTCAGATTCTTTAATCAGGTAAAAACTAATAAAATAGGCTATTCTCTGAAAAGAGAAATCTGAAATTCAATTTGGAAT
>JANQHM010000201.1 GCA_028282645.1 Candidatus Gastranaerophilales bacterium | reverse complement strand
TATAATTTTTGGCAAAACGACGCAGTATGACAATTTCGTTGCGCAGTCTGTAATACAGAAATGCTGCGTATTTGTCATTATCCTTTTGGGAATTATCTTCGGTTTTTACTGCTTTGTTTTCCAATTCAAAACACCTTAAATTTTTATGACAAAATTCAATTTTATATAATTATTATTTATTCGATAGAATACCCCGACCCTTGGGTCGCTAACTTATGTAAAGCTTGCGTTTAAAGTTATGGGGTTGATACCTCGACCCTTGGGTCGAGGAGGTTCATTTAATATATTATATATTATAGCAATTCAAAAATTTTATTTCACGATTTATTTCGGATTTTGCGAAAAAAGGGCTATTTTGTTAAATTATTGTTACATTTCACTTGGAAGCTGTCTTGTTAAAGCTTGCATCGCTTTGCCAGGCAAGCCTATTCAGCTTTAACAGCGCAGTCCTTAAGTATTTTAGAGTTAGTATATTAACCGGACAGGCTCTTAAATTTTATAGGATTCCGTAATCCGTTTAAATTCGTGTAAAAATTCCGCTGCATCTACTCCCTGGATTACACGATGGTCTGATGATAATGTTGCAGTGAACATATTGGCTATTTTAATCTCTCCTTCTACAGCTATAACTCTTTGTTGAATTTCTCCGATAGCAATACCCGCAACTTCGGGAGGATTAATAATGCAATTGAATTGTTTTACACCATACATACCCATATTTGAAATACTAAAGGTTCCACCTGTCAGATCTTTAGGCTTTAGCTTATTATTTAAAACCTTTTCTTTTATAAGAGATGTTGCTTTTGCAATTTCTTCAATGCACTTATTCTTGCATTTATCTACAATAGGCACCAGCAAACCATCTGGTACGGCAAAGGCAATGCCTATGTTTATATCTTCATATATTTCTATGAAATCACCTTTATAAGCGGAATTAAATAATGGGTATTTTACTAAAACCGCTGCCAGTGCTTTAATCAGGATGTCATTATAAGTAATATGCAGTCCTTTAGTTTCAAATATATTTTTTTGCAGCTTAATTAAATCATCTGCAATAATATCAACCGAAACATAAAAATGCGGTATGTTTTGCTTACTTTCAACCATTCTTTTTGCAATGGTTTTACGCATTCTTGATAACTTTTTTACTTCTGCAACTTTTTTTTGAAATTGATCAGATGATTTTTCAGGTATCCTAGATTCTTCAACTTTTTGTATGGTCTGTTCTCTAAATTCTTCATCCATTTTTTTTTCTGATAATAATTTTAAAACATCTTTTTCAAGAATTCTACCGTCCGGTCCTGAACCGATAACTTGCGAAACATCAATTTTTTCTTTTCTTATTATTCTTTTGGCAAGAGGGCTGACTTTAGTATGATTAAAAGACTTAGGCGGGACTATTTTTTCAATTTTTTCGGTTTTTTCAGTTTTTTCAGTTTTTTCAGTTTCCGGCTTTTCTATCTCTTTTTTTTCTGTGGCAAGGGCAGGTTCGAATTTTTCTTTTTCGCGTTCTTCAGTGAGTAATTGCCTGGATTCTTCTTTGTTTGTTGAAAAGTCCGAACTGTTTAATTCGGCTATTGTGTTACCTACGTCTATGCATTGCCCCTCTTCTACCAGGATTTTTGTTAAAACTCCTTCGTCAAGGGCTTCAATCTCCATATTAGCCTTGTCAGTTTCAATTTCTGCTATAACTTCGCCAACTTTTACATAGTCACCGACTTTTTTTAGCCAACTTACAATTTTTCCGTCCGGCATTGTTTCGCTTAGTCTTGGCATGTTTATCTTTATAGTCACTATTTAAACCCTCTCTTAAAGCCTTTATATTTATTATATTTATTCTTTTATAAAAAAATTAAAAATAAAAATTTTATAAAAGAATCCTTTATAATCTAAGTTTTTTTTGTTTTTTCTATTTTTAACATATCTAAAACCGAGTCAACAATTGTTTCTATATCGGGTAAAGATGCTTTTTCAAGGACCTTATTATAGGGCATCGGTACATCTTGCGCGCAAATTCTTAAAACAGGAGCTTCCAGGTATTCAAAACAGTTTTCAGTTATTAAACTGGATATCTCAGAGGCAACACTGCCGGTTTTCCAAGCTTCATTAACAATAATAGCAAGCCCGGTCTTTTTAACAGATTGAAAAATTGACGTAGTATCAAGCGGATTTAAACATCTTAAATCTATAATTTCTGCGTTTATGTCATAATTTTCAAGAATTTTTGCAGCTTTTAAGCAATCCTGTATACTTTTGGAATAACTTATAATTGTAATATCATCCCCTGTTTTTACTATATTTGCAATTCCAAGCGGTACTATATAATCATAATAAGGTACTTCACCTTTTGTATTATATAAATTTTGGTCTTCTATGAATAAAACAGGATTATCATCCCTTATTGCGGATTTTAACAGGCCTTTTGCATCTGCCGGGGATGATGGAGCAACAACTCGAATACCCGGACAATGAAAAAAATAAGCTTCTAAATGCTGAGAATGCTGTGCTCCAAGCTGATTACCGGCACCTTGCGGAGTTCTTATTACAAGGGGTATTTTAACCTGACCTCCAAACATATAGTGTATTTTGGCTGCATGGTTTACAATCTGGTCCATAGCCAGAAGTGTAAAGTTTATTGTCATAATTTCCGCAATTGGACGAAGACCGCTCATAGCTGCTCCTATAGCTGCACCTACTATCATTTCTTCTGATATGGGTGTGTCTTTTACTCTGTTTTCTCCATATTGGGCATATAGTCCTCTTGTGACTTTGTATGTGCCTTGATAAAAGGCAACTTCTTCGCCTAAAATCATAATTTCGGGATCTCTATCCATTTCTTCTTTTAGTGCCAGATTAAGGGCATCTCTGTAACTTAGCTCCGTCATGTGATTTTAAATCCTCGTTTTTTCGGTGATGGTAATCACCTTTCTTATACTGACCACTACCGTTTTTTCTATTCCGCATAAACATATTCATGTAGCAAATCTATTGAAGGTTCCGGGCTGTTTTCTGCAAATTTTACGGCTTCATTTATTTCATTATTTATATATTCATTTATTTTGGACAATTCATAAGTGTCTATTATGCCTTCTGTTATCAAACACCTTGCATAGTGCTCTATCGGATCTCTTTCTTTCCAGATTGTTTCTTCTTCGGGAGTGCGATATCTGTCGGGATCAGCCATTGAATGTGCTCTGTATCTGTAAGTTTGCATCTCTATAAAATGCGGTCCGGAACCTCTTCTTATTTTTTTGACCGTGCTATCGACTGTTCTTCTTACTTCAATAACATCCATACCGTTAATAGCTAATGATGGAATATCATAAGAACATGCCCTTTTATAAATTTTTTCCACGGAAGATGCCCTGTTTACACTTGTGCCCATTCCGTAGTAATTGTTTTCGCATACAAATAAGACAGGTAAATTCCATAACTTCGCCAGGTTTAATCCTTCATGGAATGCGCCTTCGTTTACGGCACCGTCTCCAAAAAAACATACGCAAACCAGGTCTTCGTCTTTATAATTTATAGACATGCCTATACCTACCGCTATGGGGATTCCTCCGCCTACTATTGCATACCCGCCCATAAACCGTTTTTTTGCGTCAAAAAGGTGCATTGATCCGCCAAATCCTTGGCATAGCCCTGTACTTTTACCAAAAAGCTCTGCCATAACTTTACTGGATGAAGAACCTTTAGCCAGCGCATGACCGTGATCTCTATAGGCACTGACAATATAGTCTTTATCAAATAACGCCGAGACAGTACCTACCGCAATTGCTTCTTCTCCTATGTATAAATGGGTAAATCCTGAGATGCTTCCTCTTAAATACATTTGAGAGCATTTTTCTTCAAATTTTCTTATTAATACCATTTTTTTATATAGTTCAATTAATTCTTGCTCTTCCAGGAAATTATTGATTTTGGACATGTTTATTTATCCTTACTTATTACTGCTCGTTTCTATTTTATCCACAATTATGCTTTCGTGGGTTAAAGTCTTATGGACCGGGCATTTTTCTGCTATTGCTAAAAGCCTTTGCCTTTGTTCTTCATTTATATTGCCTTTAACCTTTATATATCGAGTAATTTTATCCAGTTTACCTGCTTTGGTTTCGCAATTTTCGCATTCTTCTGCTTGTATTTTTTCATGTTTTAAGTCTATTTCTATAGACTGAACATCCCAGGCTTTTCTTCTGGCGTACATTAGCATTGTCATAGATGTACAGGAACCTAACGCTGCTAGCAACATTTTGTAAGGACTTGGACCTTTATTATCTCCGCCGTAGTCTTTTGGCTCATCAATAATAAATTTAAAATCACCAATAGTTACTTCATGCTGCAAGTTTTTTAAAAATTTAACATTTACATTTTCCATATAAATTCTTTCAAAATTTTAGTATCCCTATAATGAAAGAATACCGAAAATATGAATTCAATAAATTGGTACATTAAACAAAATACTTATATACACCTATACTATGCTGGCATGTTTTTTAAGTAAGTAACAAAGAGAAAATATTCAGTTAGTAAAAATTGGATATTTTATTTTGTATAAAAAAATTCCTCAGATATATTATTATACTGAGGAGTTTGTCTGGAAGTATAGCAAGTTATTTAGATTATCTATTTTATTTAATACTTTTTAAAAAATTTGTTCTGCCATTATAATAAATAATGTAATTATTTAAATTGCTATAATCTGGCATAAAATTTGATATTATATTAAGTTTTTTTTACAAATACTCATTTACTGTACTGTAACAAATAATAAATTTTTTATTTTATTTTAAACAATAACGAAAGAATTATATTTTTATTATATATATAATAAATAAAAAAATAAATTTTAATAGTTATGATATATATACTGGTCCTCAATTAAATTTCAAATTACTTTTTTCAAAGACTAGTTTATTTTATTAGTTTTAATACTATTGAATAATTTGAAAAGTATTTTAGAGTTAGTATAACAGGATTGGAAATTAAAATGGTAAATATATATTCCGCAAAAATAGGACAACTAACCAACAAAAGATTAGCCTTGTATGGACAAAATACACCGGGTGTCGGCTTTTTTGCCTATCCTCCCAGCTCAGGAATATTTTATACATGGACAAATCTTTTGCCCCATAATGTATCACTAAATAACAAACCCATGATTATGAACTCATTAGGTTCGTTATTTGGAACTAATGCACCAAAATGTCTGACACCTTCACAACTTGCAGGTAATCAACAAATAAACATTCCCGGACTAGGTCCGAATATAATACCTATGATGCCTTAAATTAAGCTTTTTAAATAAAATATATCTACTGATTACCTCTCCAATTCTGGAGTTGATTCATTTTGCGATTCCAAAAGTTTTGGCCTTTTTGCTGATGATTGCTTTTCCAGTTTTGAAGCTGTTCTATTTTACTATCTATATAGTCTTGGCTTCTATCGTGATGCTGGCTTTTCCGATTTTGGAACCGACCTTGCTTGCGGTCTTGAAAATCTTGTCTTCTGTCTTGATGCCTGTCTTTCCAGTTTTGAAACTGACCTTGCTTGCGGTCTTTAAAATCTTGTCTTCTGTCTTGATGCCTGTCTTTCCAGTTTTGAAACTGGTCTTGCTTGCGGTCTTGAAAATCTTGTCTTCTGTCTTGATGCCTGTCTTTCCAGTTTTGAAACTGGCCTTGCTTGCGGTCTTGAAAATCTTGTCTTCTGTCTTGATGCCTGTCTTTCCAGTTTCAAAACTGGAAAGACAGGCATCAAGACAGAAGACAAGATTTTCAAGATCGCAAGCAAGACCAGTTTCAAAACTGGAAA
>JANQHM010000109.1 GCA_028282645.1 Candidatus Gastranaerophilales bacterium | reverse complement strand
ATTAGTATACTGCTCATCAATTAAATTTTAGATTACTCTTTTCAGAAAATAGTCTATTTTATTAACTTTGACACGATTGAATAGTCTGAAAAGTATTTTTGAATTAGTATATAAAGGCACCACTTTAACGTTGTTATACATAGTGGTGCCTTTAGTTGTATATTCTCCGCTTTTTATTTCGGTTTAAAATTAAAATTCAGATTAATCTTTTAATAATTAATTTTATTAATTTTGACAGAACTGAATAATCTGAAAAGTATTTCATAAAACTACGCTGCTTTATAAAAGTCTTTTATTTCATGAGGAAGCTGAGCAATTATATCTTGAGTCTCTCCGGGTGTTATTTGCTCTTTTAAAGTATGGAATACAGCTTTTAGCAAGGATTCTGCATGCAAAGGAAGGTTCTCTCTTTTAATTTCATTATCAACAATACTCATTAATTCAACTAAATGACGATATTTTAAACGTTTGCCTGATAGTCTGAATAAGCTTGATATCCAGACATCTCTACACCATAGACGTTTTAAGTCTTCCGGTAATTGATCTTTTACATTTTCTGATTCTCTTTCTGTTAATCTGTAACTTAATATATTTAAAACAATATGTGTGCCTCTTTCTGCCAGAGCCTTATCTTCAATATTCAATTGTTCCATCACGTTCTTTATGAATAAATCTTTGTTCATCGTCATTCTCCTGTTTACTATTTTAGTTTGTTTAATTATAAAATAGTAAACATACCTTGATTCATTCTCTAAAATGGCAATTTATCTAAGTTTTATTTAATACTTTGTATTAAGAACATAAAAAAACAGTAAATGGTTGTTACTGCCCATCTACTGTTTTAGCTATGTTACTTGCTAAAACATAAGTCCAAACATCTTGTTATTTTGCTGGTTAGCGCCATTATTACCTGCATCGGGACCACCCAGGTTCATGCCTAAAACAAGTCCGGCACTTAAAGGATTTTGTGATCCTTTGGATTGATTATCATTTCCACTTTGACCGGGCATAATACCTATTAGCATTGGATTAGATCCACCTTGCTGACCTTGATTTTGTTGTGCTAAGTTGATGGGCATACCTACACCTGGTTGCATGTTTGCCATTTGCATTCCTGCTCCCTGTTGCATGTTTGCCATTTGCATTCCTGCCTGTAATCCTTGTAAGAATGGATTTTGTTTCGCTTTCTTTTGGCTGTTTTTGCCTGCTCCTTTTTTAGAGTTTAGGCCTTTAGTCAACTTGCCAAGCGATTTCATCATCTTCATTAAATCTGCAAAATTTTGATTACCATTATTCTGTTTAGAAGATTTACCACTATTCTTTTTAGAAGATTTACCACTTTCTAACAATGCTGCGAAGAGACTGGATCCTTGGCCTTGATTTTGTTTGGTTTTGCCTTTGCCTCTGCTTGATGAGCTCATTTGAGCCATCATTTGAAATTGAAATTGACTTTGTTGAACGCTTTTACACATAACGACTCTCCTTCTCATATTCAAAACTTGTTTGCTTATACAACTACCTAAATATGGATATGAGGATACTGTGATATAGACAATTACCGGGCTTTTAAGCGTCTATACCGGTTTCTTTTTGTTAGTACATTTATCTTATGTACTACTTAGAGAAATATTAATTTAATAAAAAATTGATACTACTACTAATAATATGGACTTATTATACTACTCTACAATCAAATTATGGAATTATGGATACTAGTCTTACTAATTTCAACATGAGTAATAATTAGAAAAATATTTGTTTTATTTTTAAACTGATATTAATATATATTATTATAAAAACATTTTATGACTCATATTTGCTTAAAAAATGAAAAAAAATAATATTTATGCTTTTACTTTATACTTTCTCCGGCTGAAATCCATTGTAATGCAAGCCTTAAAAGTTCCTCGGAGTCTTGCTTGTTTGTTGATTTATTTAATGCTTTTTTTAGCCCGTTGTCAACTTCTTCCTTGCAATAGCCTAAAGATAAGAGTACGGTTTCTGCTTCTGTATAACTTTGTTTTTCCTTTTCATCTTCAAAAGCGATTTCAGGTCTTGTTGATGCGGATATATCTGTTGTATCGCGCCAGTTTACAAGTTTATCTTTTAGCTCGAGTATAATTTTTTTAGCCAGTTTAGGGCCGACTCCTTTGGTTTTGGAAAGGGCTTTGTCATCTTCTTTTATAACTACGGATGCCAATTCGCAGGCATTAAACTGATCAAGCAACAGCAGGGCTACTCTTGTTCCTATGCCTGAAACTCCTTGCAGAATATTAAATATATCACGGTCTTCTCTGGCTTTAAATCCGCATAAAAACATTGCGTCTTCTTTATGAATTAAGGCGGTGTATATAGTTATTTCAGTATTTTCACAGGGCAGTTCTTCTAAAATCCTTTTATTGGTTAGTAAAAAATAACCTATGTTATTAACTTCAACGGTAAAATTACAGCCGGAAATGCTGTTTTCATTCTTGTGTGCTATTATTCCCTTTAAGTAATTAATCATTTTGCAATGCTCATTTCTAAACTTTCAACCATTTTGTAATCATCTTCCAGGCCAATTCCTGTTGTGGTAAGGTAATTACAAACCATTAAAGCATTAACGCCGGCTATCATTCCCAGTCTTTGATTTTCTTTAGAAAACCTTGCAGCCCTGCCTCCTGCATATCTTATTATTTGTTTTGGCAGGGCTATTCTAAATATTGCTATGGTTTTTAAGATTTCTTCTTCATCTATTTTATCCAGATAATTTTCAAAAGGTGTGCCTTCTATAGGTGTTAAAAAATTCATCGGTACTGAAACCGGATTTAATTCTGCAATTTCTAACGCCATTTCAACACGTTGCCTTCTGGTTTCTCCCATTCCTATAATTCCCCCGCAGCATAGGTCTATACCGTTTTCTTTCATTAGGATATTTGTTTTTACTCTGTCAGCGTAGGCATGCGATGTACAAATATTTTTGTAATAAGACTTTGCGGAGTTTAAATTATGATTATATCTTTGCATTCCTGCATTTTTTAATTTTTTTATTTTATCCTCATCAAGAATAATACCATAGGAGCCGCAAGCTTTTAGCCCGTCAATACCAGATATTGCTTCCGTCATTTCCAGTATTTTCTCAAATTCCTCATTGTTTGGAAACCTGCCGGAGGTTACCGGACCAAAACATTTTGCGCCGTTTGCTTTTG
Source organism: Candidatus Gastranaerophilales bacterium (assembly GCA_028282645.1). Lineage (GTDB taxonomy): Bacteria > Cyanobacteriota > Vampirovibrionia > Gastranaerophilales > JANQFW01 > JANQFW01. Next base: position 6,809 of record JANQHM010000109.1, on the reverse strand, counting down.
CTTCTTTTGCGGCTTTTAAAACTTCATCAAGAGTCAGCAGCGGATGGGTTTCTATGTTTGTTTTGCTATGAACGCTTTGTGAGCAATATTTGCAGTTTTCAGGACATAGGCCTGTTTTTGCGCTTATTATGCTACAAAGTTCCACTTCGCCTGAAAAATTTTCTTTTGTTATTTTAGAAGATATTTCTATTAATTCATCTGTAGGTAAGTTATATAATTCCAGCAATTCATCGATTTTTTTGTTGTTCATACCCCATCCTTATTTTTTATATTTTAACTTTAAAATTTAAGGTCAAACAAGTCGTCGAAGCCGACGGAAAGCGATACCCAAAAAGGGTAGTGCTCAGTTGAGTACTGATGCTTACAAGTAAACTCAAGTTATATCAAACGCTTACAGCGATGACATAATAAAGGGACCATCACCCAAAAAGAAAATTCCCCTTATGAGGGTGGGGTGGGTAAAAAGAAAAAGCTTTATACCTCACTAACATAAATATATACTTCAATTGCTCTTTAATTGCAATGTTTTTCAAAAAATAGCCCGATCTTATTATTTAAGTTGATGTTTTTTCGAATTTTTATATAGTATTATTTTAATGAAGGGGTATATTTAAATAATTGAGGATAAAATATGCGATTAAACAATTTTTCCAAATTAGCATTAATAGCAGGCTTAACTGTATATATTGGGGCCGGTTCAGCTTTTGCTGATGATAATTTTCAAAATTTAGTAAATAAAAAATATTTTAATAATCAAAATCAAAAGAATTACGTTCAAACCAGAAACTCAAAAGAATTTAACAAAGCATTAAAATATTATGAGAATTCTAATTATACAAAGGCAATTGAGATGTTTGAACAGTTGCTGCGCAGCAATAAAACAAATGTTTCAGCCAGAGTAAACCTTGGGGCTTCTCTTATTACAAGGGGAACATATTATCATAACAAAAAATCCGATTATAGAAAAGCAGCTAACGATTATAGAAAAGCTATTTATTATTTAAAATATGATGAAGGTATACAAAATAAGCCTCAAATTAGAGATAATTTAAAAATTGCAGAAAAAAACCTAAAAAATTCTTTAAAAAGACAAGAAATTGAGCTCACGCCTTCAAGCAGATTTAAAACAGCTAAAAAGTTAAGAGGCCAGGGAAACTTTCATGAAGCTGTGGTTGAATATCATGCGGCTTTAGCAAGTGATGAGTTTAAGCTGCCTTCGCTTGAAGCACTTGGCGATATGATGAGAGTACTTCAGAACAACAATAAAGCAATTGAATATTATTCAAATGCCGCAAAAAATCCGGCTGCTTCAGGGCAGTTGCATTTAAAACTAGCAAGAGTTTTATATAAAACAGGTAAAATAGATAAGGCTATAAGTGAGTATAACAAAGCTTTGGCTGATGATTCCACTAAAGATGAGGTTATTTCTTCTTTAGAAGGTATTTGGAGAACCAGAATTTCTAAAAATCCTGATAATCCAGTGGCTCATATGAATTTAGGTGTAATTCTCCAGAAAAAAGGGGATTTTGCCAGTGCAAAAAGAGAATACGAAATAGCAGGTAAATTAGACCCTTCAAGCACTAAAGTCAGATTGAACCTGGCTACATTATACCAGGAGCAAGGCAACCACAGAATGGCTTTGCAGGCTTATGACAGTATATTAAAAGTTAACCCGAGAGATCCTCTTGTCCATTATTATAAGGGGACTGCTTTTAGGAAGCTTGGCAATAAAAAAGGTGCGATAAAGCAATTTAAAATTGTTTTAGGCATCGATCCGACAAGCAATATGGCAAAGACAGCATTGTATGAAACAGTTAAGGAATTAAATCCTAAGGATACTATAAGTGTATTGCACGACTTTGCCGTTAAAAATCCTAATAATGCAAAAGATCAATACAATTATGCGTTTGAGCTGCATTCAAGAAAAATGAACGATAAAGCTTTATTTTATTATCAAAAAGCTTTAACTCTTAATCCAAAATTAATTGATGCTTATTTAAATATTTCTTCTATCTATAAAGATGCATCCAGGTATCCTGAATCTATAGCTGTACTAAATCAAGGCCTGGTTGCAAATCCGGGTAATGAAAAAATTAAAAGGATGCTTAAGGATGTTGACGAGGATGCAACAATCAGAAGATATGAACAGGCAATTAAAAAGCATAATCTGGGCGATTATAAAGGTGCTATAGAAGATTATAAAGTTATTTTAAATGTATCAAAATCCAATCCTGATGTATATATGAGCCTCGGTGCAGCTTATCAGGCTGCAAAAGAATATAATAAAGCCATAGAATCTTATCAAAAAGCATCTGAGCTTGATAAAAAGAACGCAATGCCTTATTATTATATGGGTACTATTCATTATGCCCAAAAACACTATGATAAAGCCGATTCCATGTATAAAAAAGCGCGCTCTATGGATCCTGCCAATGAAAATATCAAGCAGGCAATTAATATTTTAAACACAACAAGGGCTGATGATTTGATGCAAAAAGGCTTAGCCGCGTTTAATGCTAAAAATTATCAAAAAGCTATTAACCTTTTAACTTCGGCTGCCGGTTATGATTCTAAAAACGGTTATATCTTTTATTACAGAGGTATGACTTATGATGCGCTGCAAAAGTTTAAATTAGCAATAATTGATTATAAAAAGACTGTTTCTTTATTAAAAAATCTTAATATTGCGTATTATGCACTTGCATTAAATTATGATTCATTAAAGAATACTGTAGAAGCTAAAAAAGCATATCAAATTTTTCTACAGAAAAGTGGATCTAAAGAAGATGAATACGTAAAATATGCAAAGACAAGGTTGAAAGAATTAGAAAATTGACAAAACTTGGGCAGGAAGAACAAAATCAAAATATAAAAATCGGAAATATAGAATTAAAGTCTAAAGTAGCGGTGGCCCCTATGGCAGGGGTCACTGATACTGTATTTAGGCAAATTATCAGGCTTTTTTCTAAAGAATGTCTTTTGGTTACTGAAATGATAAGTTCCGAAGCATTAAAATACAATAAAACCAATCATATTACAGATATAGTTGAATGCGAGCATCCTATATCCTTTCAGTTATCCGGACATAAGCCTGACTTGATGGCAGAAGCGGCAAAGCGATTGGAAGAAAAAGCTGATATTATTGATATTAATATGGGATGTCCTGTAGCTAAAATAGTTAAAAATACTGATGGCTCCAAACTTATGACTGAGCCCAAATTAGCATCCGAGATTATTGAGAGAATTAAGAAAGCTGTTAATATACCTGTTACGGTAAAGTGCCGTATTGGCTGGGATATGAATTCTAAAAATCACGTTGAGTTTGCCCAAATGGTTCAGGATTCCGGCGCTGATGCTATTGTTGTTCACGGTCGGACACGCTCTCAATTATATTCTGGCAAGGCTGACTGGCATGCAATTGGTGAAGTTAAGCAAGCAGTTGATATTCCTGTCTTTGGTAACGGAGATATAACCTCACCGGAAAAAGCGCTGGAGTGTTTAAAGATTTCAGGATGTGACGGTGTTGCTATCGGCAGAGGTTTACTGGGTGACCCCGGCTTATTACATAGGGTGGAACACGCTGTTAATACCGGTGAAATAATTCCTCCTCCTACGATAATAGAAAGGTTAGACCTTGCTATTTTGCATGGAGAAAAAGAAGTTGAGTATCGCAGTGAATTTCATGGAGTGAAATATTGCAGGAAATTTTTTGCCTGGTATATAAAAGGCATTAGAGATGCCACAAAATATCGTTATGACCTTGTGAGGATGGATTCGTTCAATGATGTTAAGGATTATTTGACGGGTATTAAAGAAAAGGGTAGTGGTCAGTTGAGTACTGATGCTTACAAGTAAACTTAAGTTATATCAAAAGCTTACAGCGATGACACAAGAAAGGTGATGACCATCACCAGGAAAAGGAACTTGCTAAAGAATGAATATTTTGGCAGTTAGTTACTATATAAATAGTTAGAATTTTTTTCAATAACTTTTTGTATAGCTTCTTTAGACGGTCCTCCCGGAAGATTACGTTTATTTACACATTCTTCAAGACTAATAGCCTTATAAATACTCTTGTCAAATACGTCAGATATAGATTTATATTCATCCATACTAAGCTCATCAAGCGTTTTATTATTCTCAATGCAGTAAAATACCAGTTTGCCAAGAATTTCATGAGCATCCCTGAAAGCTACACCTTTTTTAACAAGATAATCAGCAGCATCAGTAGCATTGGTAAATCCGCCCTGAGCAGCTTTGTACATATTATCTTTTTTAACACTCATAGTCTTAATCATTTGAGTAAAGACAGGCAAGCAGATTTTAATGGTATCAACAGCGTCAAACACAGTTTCTTTATCTTCTTGCATATCTTTATTATAAGCCAATGGAAGAGATTTCATAACAGTAAGCATTGTAATCAAATTACCATATACACGGCCTGTTTTTCCTCTAACCAACTCTGCAATATCAGGGTTTTTCTTTTGAGGCATAATACTGCTGCCGGTACTGTAAGCGTCATCCAGCTCAATAAAGTTAAATTCCGCGGAGCTCCATAAAATAATCTCTTCGCAAAATCGGCTTAAATGCATCATTAAGATAGATAAACAGCTTAATAATTCTATAACATAATCCCTGTCAGAAACCGCATCAAGGCTGTTTTGTGTAATAGAGGGAAAGTCAAGTTCATCAGCAACAGATTCTCTGTCTAAAGGATAAGTAGTAGTTGCCAATGCTCCTGACCCGAGAGGCAGGACATTCATACGGTTGTAGCAATCATCAAGCCTGGCGCGGTCACGCTTTAGCATTTCAAAATAGGCCAAAACATGGTGTGCAAAAGATATAGGCTGGGCTCTTTGCAGGTGTGTATACCCCGGCAAAATAATTTCCTTGTGTTGCTTGGCTGTATCGTTTAATACCACCTGTAACTCTTTTATAAGGTTTGAGATATCAATAATCTCTTCTCTAAGATACATTTTAATATCCAGTGCCACTTGATCGTTTCTGCTTCGACCCGTGTGTAATTTTTTGCCCACCTTCCCGATTCTGGATATAAGTTCTTTCTCAATATTCATATGTATATCCTCGGCGTGAACATCGAATTGAACTTTACCGCCTTCAATATCCAAAAGTATCTCTTTTAAAGAGGTTTTAATAGTTTCAGCATCCTGTTCTGGTATTATACCCTGCTTACCAAGCATTCCTGCATGTGCAATACTACCGAGAATGTCTTGCTTATACATTCTTTGGTCAACTTCAATGGATGAATTAAAATAGTCAACCATTGAGTCAGTAGATTTACTAAAGCGACCTCCCCAGAGTTTCATAAGCATTCACCCTCTTAATTACTTAACATTATTTTTGTTAGCTTGCATCATTAATGCATTTACCTTTAACGGCAGACCAAACAGATTGATAAATCCTTCTGCATCTTTATGATTATATAATTCACCTGTGGTAAAACTGGACAAACTTTCATTATACAATGAATATGGCGATGTCGTGCCGGCAGGAATTATATTGCCCTTATAAAGTTTTAGCTTTACAGTTCCTGTAACTGTTTGCTGTGTTGAGTCAACAAATGCTGATAAAGCTTCTCTTAAAGGTGTAAACCACTCACCGCTGTATGTTAATTCGGCAAACTTAATGCCTATGATCTCTTTATAAGCTAATGTTTGTTTATCAAGGCACATATGCTCAAGTTCCAGGTGTGCCGCATAAAGAATAGTTCCGCCCGGTGTTTCATACACCCCTCTGGACTTCATACCTACCACTCTGTTTTCTAATAAATCAATAGTACCAATACCATTCTTACCACCGATTTCATTTAATTTATAAACTATTTGAGCAGGACTTAAAGTTTCACTGTTAACTTTAACGGGAACACCCTTTTCAAATTCAAGTTCCACATAAGTTGGTTCATCCGGTGCATTTTCAGGTGTAACAGACATCTGCATGAGCTTGTTATAATTTGGCTCATTGGAAGGATCTTCAAGCTCAAGCCCTTCGTGGCTCAGGTGCCACAAATTTCTGTCTCTGCTGTAGCTTTCGCCTTTTTTAACCGGCACTTCTATGTTTCTATTCTTGCAGAATTCAATAGCATCTTCTCTTGACTTAATATCCCATATTCTCCAAGGTGCAATAATCTTTAAGTGCGGTGCCAGTGCTTTTATCGTTAATTCAAAACGTACCTGATCATTACCTTTTCCGGTTGCACCGTGACAAATTGCTTCTGCACCTTCCTTTAAAGCGACATCAACTAATTTTTTAGCGATCAATGGTCGAGCAATGGACGTACCTAGTAAATATTTGCCTTCATATACAGCGCCTGCTTTTAACATAGGCCATACATAGTCCGTAGCGAACTCTTCATCTACTTCTTCAAGGTAGTATTTACAAGCACCGGTTGAAAGAGCTTTTTGCTCCAAACCTTCGGTCTCTTTACCCTGACCAACGTCAACACATACAGCGATTACTTCATAATCATAGTTTTCTTTTAACCAGGGTATAATAACTGTAGTGTCTAATCCGCCTGAATAAGCTAATACCACTTTTTTCTTCATTTATACTAATCCTTCCTTTAGAGATTTCTTGTCTTTTATACAGCTCGTCAATTAACAGAATACTAGCAATATAGTTTAATAATCAATAGTTTAATCTAATTTTTTTCTCAAAATACGCTATTTGTTGTATATATTCACTTACTAATAATTTAGTAACGATTTCTTAACAATCGCTTAAATTTCATGCAAAATTTTAATAAATAAATTATAATATATATTAAAGCTATATAATTTATATTAAATTAA
>JANQHM010000060.1 GCA_028282645.1 Candidatus Gastranaerophilales bacterium | reverse complement strand
CCTGCTTCTGTAATATTCATAAGAATTATACCAGTTTTTTATCAATAATATTATGCACTATTTGATTTTAAATTTCTTTAGGCAATTCTTAAATTTCTGATTAGAATATTAAATAATTTAAACACTTAATTATCTCTTTTCAAAAATTTTAATTCACCCTTAGGCATTAATATAGTTCCTACTACAGTAATTTTATTATCTTCAATAGATAAATTATTCAGAGCAAGATTGAATCCCTTATCTTCTAAGTAGCTATAATCAAACTCTGGATTTTTACAGAAAAGAATTCCCTTCATTAAATAATTATTATTCATAGCTTTACCATTTGTAAAAACTAGTTTTTTATTTTTAAGCTCTATATTTCCTTCAATATCTATACTTGTTTTTAATATATCAATATCATTTTGTTGGATAGTTGATTTAAGATGAACCTTATCTTTGCTAAATTTCACCTCGGAATTATTTAAATTAACTATCCCATTAGCAACTTTTAATTTATTATAATTAGGATGAGAAAGCGTCCTATTCAAATCATTTTCAGTCATTGATGCAAAAAATTTCATTTTCACTGGCGAGCTTAGCTCTGGAACATTTTTTCTAAAATCAAGACTTACCAGTTGATCTTTTTCACTTTTTAATTCAAAGCTTGAAACTTGAATACCATTAAAATCAACATTTTGGCCTTTAAGCTTAACATTTTTAACTTTACCATCGCATATATCTACCGGCTCACATTTAATGCTTAGTTTACTTTTTGTACCATCATTATTTAGCTTGTCATCACACTCATAAAATAAATCATTTCCCACCATTTCCCCTTGGCTAATAATGCTTTCTGCAACGCTGGAGATTGAGCTTTCGCTACTGCTTCTGCTTAAGGGTTGGGCAATACTTTCTTTTTCCTCTGTTTCATTTTTAGAGGAGGTTGATGCGACATCATTATTAGAGGTAGAACTGGTACCAGGTCTATCCTGCTCATCTTTCCAAGCTTTCTTAACTTTTCTGGCAGCTGCATTTAATCCATTTCCAATGAAATCACCTGCAATATTTAATGTAGTTTTTCCCGTAACTGCCATGTCTTTAACCCCAGGCTTTATATTATATTTCCAGTCGTCTTTCAGCTCCTTTGCAACGTGACTCAAGCCTTTCTTAACTTTGCCTGCAGCTCGTTCAATATCGTCTCCAAATTCATCATTTACAAACTCTAATGCCTTACGTGCTAAAATAGCAAATGGAATCATTTGGGGATCTGTCTCTCCTCCAGTTTCACGTAGGCAAGCTTTTTTTACTTCTTGTTGTTTATCTGCAGAAACAAACTCATCGCCTGGTGTATTTAAATCAACAACTTGTATCGGTTCTTTATCTTTTTTACTTTCTTCTTTTTTAACAGTTTGTGGAGAATTTAAATAAGTTACCTTCATTTTTTTTAAAACCTTTCTTTTTTAAAACAGTATTATACATACAAAAATTTTATTATTAACAATTATTCAAAAAAAATACAGATATTTTTTTGCTTATGTAAAATTAATATTATTTTTATTTTAATATGTTAGTTTATTTTAATTTGATGTTTTTTCTAATTCAAAATAAACTTAATGTTTTTTAATATTTGAAATCTTTAGCTATAGCAACAGGAGTAGAAAGAGATGTACCTTCAATATTAATTAAGGAGTTATTATCTTCGCAACTTCTTTTCTTAAAATAATCCGGATTAAAAACACCTTGTTCATATCTGTCAACAAGCTTGCTATTTGCCGATATAGCTATTTTATTTCCACCTTTATCTGTTGCCCCTACTGTTATAACTCCATTTGCACAAGAATAAAGGTTAAATTTTTTAACTCCTTGATTTCCTCCACTAATATAAACAGGAATGCCCATACTTGTGACTTTTTCTATAGACTGGATACTTTTGTAAAAACCAGGAAGAACCTTTTTAATAATTTTTTTAACATCATCCTTAAATGCTTTCTTGTAATTTGGGTCTCTTAATAAAACAGGCTTGCCAAATTTGCTTAATTGAACCAGTGTTGCGGCTGAAAAATTTACACCTTTAATATTTTTATCCCCTTTTGCGTTCTCTGCTATTATTTTAAATGCTTCTTGAATTTGTTCATCATTATTAAAATCTATGCTTATACCTTCTAATTCAATATTAGGGTTTTCCTTTTCTATTATTTTTGCAATAATTTCGCCATGAGACAGCATTCTTTCTTCTTTATCATCAAGTTGCACCGTTTTATCTTTAAAATTATCAACTATTATAACCTTAGGACATCTAACTTTTTTATTTTTTGGTTTAACAGCTTTATCACTATCAGTTTGTTGAGAATTACTAACTTGGTTGTAATTAAGCCTATAGTTGTGCTGAAAACTGCTGTCACAGCCATTGTATTTAATTTTTTTACTTATATTATTTTGGGATATCTTTGGCAAAGGTGGCGGAGGTAGTATAAATGGCATTACTTTTTTTCTTTTTTATTTTAAATTTTAATTTTTCATTATTTTATTGATTTTAGCTTAAATATAAAAAAATAATCAATTTATATTTTTTAATATTTTAATTTTAAATCAGTAATAATTTTTTTACTTGTTTTTATTTAAAATGTAAATTTTATAATATTTATTATTTTAAACAAAAGGAAAGATAAATAATGATAAATAAGCTTCAATCCCGCCTTATCCTAGGCAGGGATACAGTGATTAAAGTCAGAGGGCTTGGCTTAGAATCTGCAACACATAAATTATTGACAGGTAGTCCGGCAAAAGATACCTATAATGAAGCTTTAGCCTTAAATAACAAGATAAAAGATGCCAGAATGCAATATGATATCAAAGATATCATTGATCAGTTTTTTATCGGATTAGCTAGAAAATTGAATAAGGGAATAAATGCTTTAAAACAAGAAGTACTTAATTCAGAAACTTTAAGACAATCTCTCCAGATTTCAAAACTCCCGGAAGAATTACTTGAAAATTATATTCAACGTATTGAAGAGATTTGCTCAAAGAATAAAGTTGGAAACTGTGAAGAACAAGCTTTTATTGCTGCCAAATATTTGAAAGATAAAGGAGCTTCAAAGGTAGCTGTAATAAGCTTTAAACTGCCGGATTCGCTTAAAAGTAAAGATTTTAATGACAAATTTAAAAGATTTTGTAAATTTGGAGACCATGCATTTGTTGTATGTGGGATAAGAAGAAAAGCAAATTTACAAGATCCAAAAACCTGGGGCAAAAGTGCTGTTGTTATTGACCCTTGGTTGGGTATGGCAGGGAATGCAATTAAAGGAATGGAAGAAATTCGTGAATCTTTAGGTATACCTGAAGATCACATGAAATACATTGAGCTGAAAGACTATGCACATGAATTGCTTGCCTCTCATGTATCCGGAGACAATAAGTACTCCTGGGAGTGGTGGAGACAAGACAAGTCAAGAGGCTAATTTTTCATTAACCACAAAGGTATACCTGAATACATGGAGCTGATACCCGCATTTTCAAAGAAATCAGTAACACTTGCTGTTATTATTTTCTGTAAAAGGCTTTTTTTTCTGGGACATACATCAATTAATACAGGCTCTTTTTCAATACCGGCAAGTTCAGCTGCAATATCAACCGCATCTGCAAAAGAACCTATTTTATCAATCAGCCCGACTTTTTGGGCTTGCTCACCCGAGAAAATCCTGCCGTCCGCAAATTCTTTAACTTGAGAGATCTCTAAATTTCTGGCCTCTGCAACAATTTTGATAAATTGCTCATAAGTACTGTCAATTAAGCTTTGCAAAAGCTTTTTTTCCTGCATGGATAAATATCTCATACTGGATAACATATCTTTATGCTGCCCGGATTTTATCACCTGCTGGTCCACACCGATCTTTTTATAAAGATTCTTGGTAACATTGGTTTTAATAATAACCCCGATAGATCCGGTGATAGTTCCCGGATTAGAAACAACTTTATCACCCGCCATAGCAACGTAAACACCACCGCTGGCAGTAACATCTCCCATTGACATAACAACCTTTACACCATCTTTTTTTAATCTGTTAATTTTGTCAAATATCTCTTGAGAAGCACCAACAGTACCGCCGGGGGTATTCAGCTTAATTACTAAAGCTTTATATTTTTTCTTTTTCACCTCATCCAGCTGCTCTATAAATTTAGAAGCAATAGGAAGAGACTGAGAGTCAAGAATAATACCTTCCAGCCTTAAAACTGCAATACGATTGTCTTTAGATTTAGCCTTAGCCTTTAAATTTTTTAACATTTCATATATTCCTTACAACTATCCAGCAATTAATATACTAACTCAAAAATACTTTTCGGATTATTCAATCGTGTAAGAGCTTATTTTTTGCCTGTTTCCAAAATTCTTCCAGTTCCTCCTGCGAATAATTTTCCAATTTTTGCCCAGCAATTTCTTCCATAAGCTGAAACCTGTTTTTAAACTTATTAGAAGCTTTTCTAAGAGCAAGTTCAGGATTAATCTTGTGCCATCTGGCAGCATTTACCAATGCGAATAAAATATCACCAAGCTCTTCTTCCATTTCGTCCATATTATGCTTTTTTACGGATTCTTTAAATTCTTCTATCTCCGAGTGGAAGCATTCCCATAAAGAATCTTCATTCGGCCATTCAAAGCCTACTTTAACAGCTTTTTTACTAAGGTCTAAAGCATACATTAATCCCGGCTGCGAGTTACTAACACCGGCAAGAGCAGAAACCCTTTCAGGCTTTTCTTTTTTCTTGATAGCTTCCCAGTTACTGATAACCTCCGCAGAGTTCTTCACTTTTGTATCACTAAATACATGAGGATGCCTTCTTATCAGTTTGTCCGCTATTTCTTTAGCCACATCATCGAGTGTAAATTCGTTATTTTCGCCGGCAATTTGCGAATGCAAAACTACTTGTAACAGAACATCACCTAATTCTTCCTTTATATGCTCTGTACGGTTAGATTCAATTGCGTCTACGGCTTCATAGGTTTCTTCTATCAAATTTTGCCTTAAGCTTTGATGTGTCTGCTCCCTATCCCATGGGCATCCATTTGGAGAACGGAGTTTTGCCACAATATCTATTAGTCTTTTCAAGTTATCTGATTTTTCTTTAAATGACATAATTTAATTTATTTGCTACCTTATCATTTGTTATCTTATTAAAATTTTGAGCTGCTTGATTTGAAGCTTTTGCTGTATTATTAGTATTTAAAAAATTTGATTTAAATGCAATATTAGGGTTTGTATTATTTTTTTCAACTAATGAATTTCTAAGAGGTTGACAGCTTCTGTTTTTAGTTAATCTTCCGTTTAAAAAGTTCATAGGAACCCCCAACTTTTATATTATCTGTTTATCTGTAAAATCCTTTTTACTATTATAAAGCATTTTTAACAAATATTACTATCGTCTTTTGTAAATAAAATTTAATATAAACCAGGCTAATGCGGATAAATGGATATATATAAAAAAGACAACGATAAAACTCCTTTTGCCGGGCAAAAAGTTACCGTTGTAATAAATTATTTTAGTTTTCAAACCCAAAACCTACTAATAATGGGGTTTTTTCTTGTTTAATTCTTCTTTTCTACTATAATTTCTATCAATAGTTATGTCTATTATATTATCATTTGCACAATTATATTC
>JANQHM010000306.1 GCA_028282645.1 Candidatus Gastranaerophilales bacterium | reverse complement strand
TGATGCCTCCCATGCTACAAAGCCTGAACCTTTTAGCTTTGGTCGGACTTTCACCGACTGGATTATGTACCCTTTGCTGGGCACGCCTATAATCCATCTGCTTTTGTAAATATCTGCTATTGTTTTTGCTGCAAGTTCAAAATTATTCGTTAAAAAGCTATAGAGTCTATTTGTCTCAATGTCATAATATTTGACCAGTCTCAGCTTTTCAGGATAATCAGCAAGGCTTTTATCGTGTCTAAACATAATAATTTCATCACTAATAACACCTTTCCCCTCTGTAAAATCTTGCTGTCCGATAACTTCAGCAAACATATTCTCCTTTGCTCTTGTTACAAAAAATACACCTTTTTGATTCAGAGAGTAAAACCATTTATAGTCAATATAACCTTTATCCATTGCAATTATACTGCCTGGCATAAATTTAAAATGTTCTTTTGCTGCTATAATATCAGAACATTTACCGTCTGTGACAGTTAAAAAATCAGGTATATTACCATTATGGTTTAATTTTATATGTATTTTAATTGCACCTTTGCGTTTTCTGAATTTAGCCCAATTAAAAAGACTAAGACAAAGCTTTACTGTTGTTGAATCTATGGAATAGAGTGGATTTTTAAACTTAAAGTTATGCTTTGGGGTTAGTTTATGAGTTTTATCTAATAACAGGTAGAATAAGCTCTCAAACATTCTGTAATCTCTCTTATTATTAGCATCCGACAATGTTGAGCGTTTAATATCCGGCAATGAAAAAAATTGAAGCTTTCCTCTTTCAATATTTTTTGAAATTTACTATATGGAATTAAATTTAGCAATTGATTAAATATTGTGATAAAATTTTTCATAAATGAAACCTCCTGAATTTTAATTAAGTCTGAACAACTTTATTTTAGGAGGTTTTTGCTTTTATTCAAAATTTTTATCGGACACTAATGGTTGGGCATAGAAATACTATGATGTTCCACAAAATACAAAATACAAAATATTATTTTAACGCATTGAGTCATTTTCATTTTTTAGCCTTTAGATTCTCTTCATAATAAAATTCAAAACTGAATATGCTTATAGCTTATATCTTTAATATATATTATAGCACTTTTTAAAAATATCCGCAGGCTCTAAAATATAAATATGCTAATTTTGTAACACTGCTTAATGAAAAATTTTACGTTTTCTAAACTCTCTAAACATGCCAGCCCCGCCTACAACTTTAGTATAGTTATTAACATTATATTTGTAGCAGATATTAAAATACAGCATAAAATCTTTACAATAATCCAATATTTTTTTATTCCCGATATTACAATTAGCATCAATATTTCAAATCATTTATTTGTTTTTATAATGTTAAGATTTTAAGAAATTAAGCAAAATTGTGTTTAAAAAATTGTTTATTTGGGAATATAAAATATATCGAAGTAAATATAATTTACTAATACTTTTTGCTGATAGTTTTGAAGAGGCGCATAAAAAATGAAAAAAATACCTAAACTGAACCTCCTTTGTGACACAGATTTTTAATAATATAAAAACATTGTGTAAAAAGATTATTAAAAAGGAAGTTGCAAATGAGTACAAAGCAAGAAAATCAAGTGAAAAAACAAACATTTAAAATTAAACTCTTAAATTTTATAAAAATTTTTTTAATATTTTTTATAATAGTACATCTATTTGTATATTTGAGCATATTTTCAAGATCTGCTAGGTCAGGTGTACATATCAAGGCAAAAACTTTTATGAGTGTCGCAACTATGCTTGAATTCTTTTATATTATACCAATGTACAAAATATGGGGATGGAATGCACCTTTAGCAAAGCCATTTGTATATATAAGAGATGAATATTACAAATTAGGTAACAAACACTTACCTGCTGATGATGGGGAAAGAGAAATGTGGTGGTTTATTATTAAGTATGCAGAGTATGACAAAGTTGTATTTCCTGAAATAAGAAATTTAAAAATTAAGATATATAAATACAATAAGTGTATTAAATATAAGAATTATGATGAGGCTGCTCTCTATATAGTTAAGCCAGAAGACTACAAAGAACATTCTAAAGCTGTAGAAGAAATTTATAATAAACTTGAAATTTTGGCAAAAAAACAAATAAAAGATTCTAAATTTGCAGAGACAAGATTGGCTAAATTTATAGGTTTAGCAAGAAGCTATAGAGGAAATAAGCTTTATATATATAAATTGGACAAAGATGTAAACAGGAAGCTAAATGATAAAGAGGACTTAAGGGATCCAATATTAATAAATAAAAAAGAAATTCAGAGGATAAATCATATATTTTCAATATATAAAGGACTTTTAAGTAAATTTGAAGATCAAGTAAAATTGATCTCAGGAGTTAAACATAGGCAAGTAGACAAAGTTTTATTTGAAAAAACTTATAGTGAATATTTAATATTGAATAAAATAAATCAAAACAAGTTCAGTTGTAATGATGAATTAATAGATTATTATGGAGGAGCTTGGGATTATATTATGGATATGGTTCATAATCCAAACAAGTGACCAAATAATTTTCGTCTTGCTTTATCTTTGATTTCATCAGTAGGAACTTTCGAAATTCAAATTTTTGAAAATTGTAAAGATAGTCCTAAAATAACTTCATTAAAAAATAGAATAAGGGACTTTAGCTATTTTTATACAAATGAAGAAATTCAAAAAAAATTAAAAGAATATGAAAATTTTTATAAATAAATTAAGGAGTAAAATGTATGGAAATAAATAATACACATGTTACTGCCAATGTAAATCCAACTGGGCTTAGACTCGTTGAAAACATAATTCCTGCTGATTTAACAAAAGAAGAAGTAGTGACGCGTCTAAAAAATATATTAAAAACGCCTGTTGATGAAGTTGCTGTTGACAAGATATCAGATATCCTCGAAGTCACAGGCGTACTAAAGCCCGGTCAAGCCAAGGCTTTCAAGCTTGGCGCATATGTAACTTCAACTCTTATAATAAGAAGAATAGATTCAAATGAAAAAGAAAAAAAATATGAAGTTTTTGTCGTAGATGCGAATAAAGCACTTATTAGTACTGGTTCTGCAGTAGTTGCCGGAAAAATAACTGTTGATGCTGTAACCTCAGGCATTGTAGTATCACATCTTCCTGCAAATATTAAAAATTGTTGGAATATAGTTATTATGAATTTCTTTGTGTAATTTTTCATTTCTTTTTAAATACGCCGGTTTTTTATCAGCTGAAGTGCCGGTATAGCTTGGAAGCATTTTTTCAAAGGATTCTTGAAATTCCAGGAAAAATCTTTCAATAACTTTTGCCCTTGCATTATATGGTTTTGCAAATATTGGCTTTATCCCTAATCTTGAGTAAAGCCCGCCAAAGCCAAGCTCGTCAAAATTCTTTGAATCATTAAAATATTTAGCCTTAAAAGCTTTGCCGTTATCTTGATATACA
>JANQHM010000216.1 GCA_028282645.1 Candidatus Gastranaerophilales bacterium | reverse complement strand
ATTCCAAATTGAATTTCAGATTTCTCTTTTCAGAGAATAGCCTATTTTATTAGTTTTTACCTGATTAAAGAATCTGAAAAGTATTTTTGAGTTAGTATACCATTGCTTAATCATGACTTTCACTTAAAAGATACTCTTAAAATAAGTAAAAATCAAGTTTTTCATGAACATTGATTGTATTAACTTTAATAAGAATTTATTTATTTTTTTAATTAACAAAGTAACTTTCCAGAAGTAAGTCAGGTTCTAAAAATTCAATGTTTTTAAATTTAATGTTTTTACACTGATTAATGTTTTCAGTATTAAAACCGTCAAAAAGTGATAAGCCTTTATTATCACCTAAAATTTTAGGAGCTATAAAAAAATAAAATTTATCAATAAGATTTTCTTTTACTAATGCAGCATTTAGGTCGCCTCCGGCTTCTGTCATAATGCTATATATATTATTTTCATAAAGTTTTTGGATTAAATAATTTAAATCTATTTTTTTTGAATTGTTTAACGGACATTTTATAAAATTAATATACTTTGGATATTTTTTTATTTTATCTTCTTTTACAAAATCAGCTATAGCCACCCAAACAGGAGTACCGCAGTTTTTATAAACTTTAGAGGTTGGTGGCGTTTTTAGAGTTGAATCTATAATTATCCTGACTGGATTTCTCCCGTCATCCATTCTGTAAGTCAAACCTGGATCATCTTCCAGCACTGTCCCGGAGCCCGTTAAAATTGCATCATATTTATTTCTGAGCTGTTGAACTCTACTTCTTGCTTTTTCTGAGGTTATCCATTTACTGTTTTTTGTTCTGGTGGCTATTTTTCCATCTATTGTTGATGCTGTTTTTACAGCAATAAAAGGTTTTTTATTTTTAATATTTTTAATAAAAATTTCGTTTAGCTTTTTACATTCGTCTTCTAATATGCCGGTTATAACTTCAATACCTGCACTTTGCAGTTTTTTAATCCCATTGCCTGCAACTTTTGGGTTTGGGTCTTGCATTCCTATAACTACTTTATTAAGGCCTTCTTTTATGATTCTGTCTGCGCAGGGTGGCGTTTTGCCATAGTGAGAGCATGGTTCCAGGTTTACATATATCGTCCCGTCTTTTGCCTTATCACCTGCCATGTTTAGTGCATTTACCTCGGCATGTGGTTCGCCGTATTTTTGATGATAGCCTTTACCTGTTATTTCTCCGTTTTTATCCAGTAGTACAGATCCTACCAATGGATTGGGAGAGACTTGTCCTTCACCTTGTTTTGCAAGTTCGAGGCATTGTTTTATATAGTATTCGTGTGTTTGCATGTTTATTTTTTCTTTTTTATATAAATAAAACTTTTATTAAAAAATTTACTAATATAAAATTATACTATGATAAAGATTGGAATAACAGGAAATATAGCCTCCGGCAAAACACTGATTGAAAAGCTTTTAATTCAGGAAAGTGTGACTATTGTTGATGCAGATATCCTTACTCATAAGCTTTTTGAGAATAACACAGATGTTATTAATCAGGTTTGTAAACTATTTGCCCCTTTTGCTTCTGATATAAAAAACAATAAAGGCGGCATAGACAGAAGCAAAATATCAAACCTCGCATTCAATAACAAAAAACTTCTTAAAGGACTTGAAAAAATAATACACCCAAAAGTAAAACAAGCTTTTAACGAGTTTTTTATAAAAAACAAAGATAAAGATATCGTTGCAGGTATAGCTCCTTTATTGTTTGAATCCGGTATGGACAAACAATTTGACTATATAATTATGATTGCAATTAACCCGGATATTCAATTAAAAAGGCTTATTAAGCGAAATAACCTTTCAAAAGAGCAAGCCCTAAAGCGTATAAACGCACAGGTACCACAAGATAAAAAAATTAAAAAAGCAGATTTTTTGATTAATAACAGTTATGATATAGAAAATACAAAGTTACAATTAAAAGAGATTTTAGATAAAATAAAGTCAGAAAACAAATTAAAATAAATAAAAACAAGAAAGAAAAAACAATGCTTTTAATAATAGATAATTATGATTCTTTTACTTATAATTTAGCTCAATATTTTGGTGAGCTTAAATGTGATGTTAAAGTTTTTAGAAATGACAAAATAACCGTTAATGAAATAAAAGAATTAAATCCGTCTCATATTGTTATTTCTCCAGGTCCGGGTACCCCGGACCAAGCCGGAATATCTAAAGATGTTATAAATAAATTTAAAGGTCAAAAGCCTATTTTAGGTGTTTGTCTTGGACATCAGTCTATTGGAGAGGTTTTTGGCGGAAAAATAGTAAAAGCTCCTTATTTAATGCACGGTAAAATTTCTGAAATTAGTTATATCGAAGATGAACCTTTGTTTAAAGGTATTACTAATCCTTTTATTGCTACTCGATACCATTCTTTAATAGTGGATAAAGAATCCGTAAAAGGCCAACCTCTTGAGATAATAGCCCGGACTTCTGATAATGTTATTATGGCTCTTAGACATAAAAAGTTTAAGAACTTGCTTGGAGTTCAGTTTCATCCGGAGTCAATACTTACTCAATTTGGCCATAAAATACTGGAGAATTTTTTATACCTCTAAAAAATGGTAGTGGTCAGTAAGGTGATGACCATCACCTAAAAAATAGTCAAAAATATTTAATTCTTATTTTTTTGCGTCGCTGCTTTTTTATACCAATTTAATGCTTTTAAATAGTCTTTGTTTTTTTCTTTATGTTGCTGAGTAATAGAATTAATTGTTTTATGCACATTAATATGTGCATGTGTAGCTGTTTTTTCTCTCCATTTTTGTTTATTTACAATACTTAAAGCTATTCCGTTATTGATATTTTGCATAGCATTAAGTTTATGTTGAGCAAAAATATATCCGAGAGAAGCAGCTTTTTTGTACCATTTTAATGATTCAGTACTGCTGCGTAATATACCTTGTCCGTGTTCATACATTGAGCCTATTTTATATAAAGCTTTTGCCTTGCCTTGTGATGCAGATTTTTTATACCATTTTAAAGCATTTTTATAATTTTTAGAAAAAAGATACATATTGCCAAGGCTATATTGTGAATCAGCATCGCCGGATACAGCTTTTTTATAAATTTCACTGTTTTCATAATTGTTATTATCAGCTTTTGCATAAGTACTGAATACAGAAAAAAGTATAAAGGAGCATAACGTAATACAAAGTGTTCTAAACAAAGAATTCATTAATTTTACCTCATATTCCGACTTAATAAATAACTTTATACAGATTCAAAATTAAATTTCAGATTTCTCTCTGGAATAAGCTTATAAAAAGTAAAACTGACCATTTCATTTTTTTTAACGCTTCCGCTTCGCAATTCTAAAAAATAGCTTATTTTATTAGCTTTAACATGACTAAATAATCTGAAAAGTATTTTTGAGTTAGTATAACTAATTTTATATATTTATTAGGATAAAAAATGGCTATTATCATACCATATATTATTAAAATATTTTATTTATTAATAATGTATAATTAATTTTATATCATAAATTGTTAAAATATTCAATAAGCAAATTTTTGTTTATATTTTTCTTCTTTGTTTTGTACTGCTTAATATTCTTTGATATTGTAATAATAAATCATCACTAATGGCTCTTTTATTTAATCTTTCATACTGTCTAAGATAAGCTACTGCTTTTCTGGTTTCTGCCGGATATTCTTTAGCCAGTTTTTGCAGTTTAAAAATACAGTTTTTATATATTTTGGGCAAATTATTACAAGTCGTAATATAATCAGTTAATCCTTTTAATTTTTCTTCAATATCTTCTTTTGTATTTACAGAAGTTGCAGATGGGTTGTTGTAATAAATTGTATTGTTATAATTATTAATTGGCGGACTGTTTGCAGTACCAGGATTATAATATGTACTATTAGCTCCATTGTTATTATTTGGTGTTTGAGCCTGATAAGCTTGTTTACTATAGTAGGCCTGATTATAGTATGAATTATTGGCATTAGTGTTATTTGATATTTGAGTTTGATAAGCTTGCTTATTATTATAATATGTACTATTAGCTCCATTGTTACTACTTAATACCTGAGTCGGATAAGCTTTAGAATTGGCTTGATTATAATAGGCATTATAATAACTTTTGGAAAGATTGCTATTATAAGCCCCTCTACTTATTGATTTAGTTGGACCAGCTTGATAACGAGAATTACTATTATTATAATAGTCCATACGGCTTGTAGCACCATATGAATTATTATAATAACTTGAGCTTTTGTCTGACCTATATGGACGACGAGGTGGATATTTATAATACATTATAACCGACTAAATTTAAATTATAGTAATTCATTATAAATAAAGTTTGTGAAAACATGAAATTTACTCATGTTCATGCATGTTTTAGGCTTTTGTTTACAATTATTGATTTTATGATATACATGCCATGTTAAAGTTAATAAAAGTTAATTTAAAAACACAAAATTTAGAGTATAATGGGATTGTTGATGAATAATTAAATGTCATTAGTTTATTTAAATAAATTCAAGCTATAGCTGACTTTCAAAAAACAAAAATTAATTCGTCAACAGTCCCATAATTTATTAGAGATAATT
This sequence comes from Candidatus Gastranaerophilales bacterium, assembly GCA_028282645.1. Lineage (GTDB taxonomy): Bacteria > Cyanobacteriota > Vampirovibrionia > Gastranaerophilales > JANQFW01 > JANQFW01. The sequence goes on along the minus strand of JANQHM010000216.1, from coordinate 11,862 downwards.
AAAATAATAAAAGTTAGTATATATTTTCTGGAGGAGATGGAATAAATGCCTGTTGAAGAAAAAGCAAAGAAAAAAAAGACCAAAGATGATTCATCAGCTGATAATAAGAATGATAAAAGAAAAGCATTACAACATGCTATTGATAAAATAGAAAAAGATTTCGGAAAAGGCTCTATAATGAAGCTTGGCGATAAACCGGCTGTTTCTATAGAAGTTATACCCACAGGCGCTTTATCTTTAGATTTAGCACTTGGCATAGGCGGTATTCCAAAAGGTAGAATTATAGAGATTTATGGACCCGAAAGCAGTGGTAAAACTACTTTAGCTCAGCATATAGTAGCAGAATCTCAAAAACAAGGAGGAATTGCTGCTTTTATTGATGCAGAACATGCTTTAGATCCTGAATATGCTAAAAAATTGGGTGTTAATATTGATGAATTATTAATAAGTCAACCTGATACCGGTGAACAAGCTCTTGACATTGCGGAAGAATTAGTAAGATCAGGTGCTGTTGATTTAATTGTAATCGATTCTGTTGCTGCTCTTGTACCTGAAGCTGAAATAGAAGGTGAAATGGGCGATACTCATATGGGCCTTCAAGCACGACTTATGAGTCAAGCTTTAAGAAAACTGACAGCTATTGTTGGAAAAACAAAAACAACAGTTATTTTTATAAATCAATTAAGACATAAAATTGGTGTAATGTATGGAAGCCCTGAAACTACAACAGGTGGTAATGCTTTAAAATATTATTCCAGCGTAAGACTTGATATTAGAAGAAAAGAAACTTTAAAAAATAAAGAAGGCCAAGAATTTGGTAGCAGAACAAAAGTTAAAGTTGTAAAAAATAAGGTTTCTCCACCCTTTAGGCTTGCAGAATTTGATATTATGTATGGAGAAGGTATATCAAAAATCGGTTGTGTTATAGATATTGCTGTTTCTTTAGATATTATCAACAAATCCGGTACCTGGTTTAATTATGGTGAAACAAAATTTGGTCAGGGTAAAGATAAAGTAAAAGAATATTTGAATGAACATCCTGAATTACTTTTGGAAATAGAAAATAAAGTAAGAGAACTATTAAATCCTGCAGAAGAAAATCAGGAAGAAAAAAATTGATATTATATATTATACAGTCGATAATTACAGAATTAATAAACCGGGTAAATTTACAAATATTTACAAAGGTGTGTTTTAAATTGATATTTTAAAGCCCATTCTAATAGAATAATTTTCAAATTAATTAATGTATAAAAATTATTAAAATTGTATAAAAAATCTTAATTATATGATATAGTAATAGTGCTAGTATTTTAATTCTTTTATCGGCTGTCCCGCAATCTTTTTAGAAAAAGAGGTATAGGACAATCGAGAATTTTATGACGATGAATATAATTATAATTGGATTATTAGTTTTATCATTAATTTATATAGTAATTTTATTATTTCAACTTAAATCAAGAAATGATCAAATAGCTAATCATGAATCAGAGGTCTCTAAAATAAAAAAAGAGACTGAAGATAAGATAAAACTTCAGCAAAAAGAAGCTTTAATTTCTGCACGTGAGGCTGTACACAGCCAAAGGCAAGAGCTGGAAGCTGAAACAAAAGAGAGAAGATCCGAGTTAGCAAAGCTGGAACATAGATTATTAAAAAAAGAGGAATCTTTGGAAAGTAAACTGCAAACAGCCGTTGAAAGAGAGAAGGAACTAGCAAAAAAGATTGATGAATTATATGAAAAAGAAGATTATCTCGCTGACTTAATAGGAAAACAGCTCGGAGAACTCGAAAAAATAGCCGGCCTAACCGCAGAAGAAGGTAAAACTATATTGCTGAAGCAGCTTGAAGATGAATTAAAAATGGAAGCTGCTCAATTAATTAGAGAAAATGAAGCACGTATAAAAGAAACTTCTAGTCAATGTGCTCAAGAAATGTTATCTACAGCTATGCAACGCTGTGTAATTGATCAGGTTGTTGAATCGACAGTATCTGTTGTAAGTCTTCCTAATGATGAAATGAAAGGAAGAATTATTGGTAGAGAAGGTAGAAATATTAGAGCATTAGAAACATTTACCGGCGTAGACTTAATTATAGATGATACACCGGAAGCTGTAGTATTATCAAGCTTTGATCCGATAAGAAGAGAAATTGCCAAAATAGCGCTTGAAAAATTAATTAGTGATGGCCGAATTCACCCTGTAAGAATAGAAGATATGGTGGAAAAAGCAAAAAAAGAAGTTGACGAAAGAATGTATAAAGAAGGTGAAGCTGCTACTTTTGAGCTGGGCTTAATGAATATTCATCCTGAATTGGTTAAATCACTGGGACGTCTGTATTTTAGAACAAGCTATGGACAAAATGTCTTAAAACACTCCATTGAAGTTGGTCATTTATCCGGAATGCTTGCGGCTGAACTTGGAGTAAATGTAAATATCGCAAAAAGAGCCGGATTACTTCACGATGTAGGAAAAGCCCTTGATCAAACACAAGAAGGTACACATATTGAATTAGGTGTAGAACTGGCTAAACGCTATGGAGAAAAAGATAATATTTTAAATGCTATAGAAGCTCATCATGATGATGTTGCTGCTAATTCTACAGAAGCTGTACTTGTTAAAATAGCTGACACAATGAGTGCGGGAAGACCGGGTGCAAGAAGAGATACTCTTGAAATTTATATTAAAAGAATTCAAAAATTAGAAGAAATTGCAACCAGTTATGAAGGTATAAAACGCTCTTTTGCTGTTCAAGCCGGTCGAGAAGTAAGAGTAATGGTACAACCTTCCGCATTTGATGATGCTGCAGCCAGTAAATTAGCCAGAGATATAGCAAAACGTATAGAATCAGAACTGGATTATCCCGGTCAAATAAGAGTGACCGTTGTTAGAGAAATAAGAGCAACTGAAATAGCAAAATGATGAATAACAATGAATATATAGATATATTTTTTCTGGGAGATATAATTGGCAGGCCCGGACGAAAAGCAGTTGAACATTATATGCCTAATATTACAGGTAATGCAGATTTTATTATTGCAAATGTAGAAAATGCATCACATGGTTTCGGGTTAACGGAAAAAAACTATAAAGAGCTATCGGACTTAGGGATTGATGCTTTTACTTCCGGTAATCATATCTGGGATAAAAAAGATATTTTTAATTATATACATAAAGCAGATAAGTTAATAAGACCTATAAATTATCCGGAAGAAGTACCGGGGGTTGGTTCACGAATTTTTGAAAAAAATGGTATTAAAATAGGTGTTTTAAATGTCCTGGGCAGGGTTTTTATGACTCCTATTGATAATCCATGGCCTTTAATCACTAAAGAAATTAAAAATATACAAAAAGAAACTTCAGTAATACTATTGGATTTTCATGCCGAAGCTACAGCTGAAAAGATATCTTTAGCATATTATGTTGATAATTTAGGCGTAAGTGCTGTTGTTGGAACTCATACTCATGTTCAAACCGCTGATGAGAAGATTTTAAAAAATGGAGCGGCTTTTATATCAGACGTTGGATATTGTGGAGCTTATGATAGTATAATAGGAATGGAAATAGATTCTTCTTTAAAAAGACTGTTAACAAGCTTGCCTGTTAGATTTGATGTTGCACCAATGGGCAAAAGCGAAATAAATGGTGTTAAAATAAAAATAAATGTAAAAACAGGAAAAGCACAAAATATTAAAAGAATAAAAGAGTTTGTAGAATTAGCTGAACAATAAATAATAGTCATAGGCGAGGATAAAAATTTGAATATAGATTTACATATACATAGTGTTTATTCTGACGGAAATTTAACTCCTTCGCAAATTGTAGATGTGGCTATGGAAAAAAAATTATTGGCTATTTCTATAACTGATCATGATAATATAAAATCTTATAAAATAGCAAAAGAATATTTAAATCAAATAACTCGGGAAAAAGGTAAGAATAATTTAGAACTAATTCCTGGTGTAGAGATAAATACACTCTGGAATAATAAAGAAATTCATATTTTGGGTTACTATATGGATTTAAATTCGCAATTGTTACAAGATTTATTAGCTTATCAGCAACACGCCCGCTCTGAACAAACAATGCTGTTAATCGAAAACTTAAATAAAAAGGCTAAAATTAAAATAAAAAAAGAGGATGTTCTCAGCCTGGTACAAGACGGGGGAAGCATTGGCCGTCCTCATATAGCTAAAGCAATCGCAAATGTGGGAGGTGCCAAAAACATTATAGAAGCTTATAATAAATATATTAATGATAAATCTCCTGTTTATGTAAAAAGAAAAACCGTTAGTCCTCATGAAGCTGTTGAAACTATATATGAGTCAGGTGGTATTCCTGTTATAGCTCATCCTTATGACTTAGAATTTGCGGAAGATATTGTAAAGGATTTGATGAGCTATGGTTTAAGAGGGATTGAGGCTTATCACAGAAAGCATTCTCCCGCAATGATTGAATATTATTCAAGTATGGCAGAAAAATATGATTTAATTTTAACAGGCGGTTCTGATTGTCATGGTCATAATAAATCATCAAAGCAATTATTTCTGGGTAATAATTTAGTTCCAGAATGGATTTTACAAGAACTAAAAAAAGAAAAAAGCAGATTGGAAATAGCTTCAAATTAATAAATATATAAGTTGGTAAAAAGGTTTTAAAGTAAGAAAGGCCACCCTCAAACGGACAGCCTCTTACTTAAAATTATAAATTTATTTTTTTGTTTCTAAGCCGCAACTTTCTTTGGTTGTACTGATCTACTTCTCCACATGGCAAGTAAAGTACTTGCATTAAATATACTTGAATAAGTACCAATAGCAATACCCAAGGTCATAGCCAAAACAAAATCCCTGGTAGTAACACCACCAAAGAGATATAAAGCCATCAAAGTAACCAAAGAAGTTACAGACGTGTTTATACTTCTTGCCAATGTCTGATTAACACTGGCATTAACTATATCATTAAACGACATTTTCTTTACAAGAAACCTGGAATTTTCTCTAACCCTGTCAAAAACAACAATAGTGTCATGAACAGAAAACCCGATTACAGTAAGAATCGCCGTTATAAACAAACTGTCAATTTCCGTATTAAACACCAGGCCCAATATGGAAAACACACCGCAAACAAATAAAGCATCATGGAAAAGAGCAACCAAAGCAAACATTGCATAGTCAAATTTAAACCTGACAGTCAGGTAAATAACTATAGCTGCAAAAGCTAACAAAAGAGCAACTATAGCATTCTGGAACAATTCTTTGCCAAGTGTAGGACCAATAGAGCTAACTTGCAAGGGTATAAATTCACCTATCGAAGTTCTTAATGCATTATTCATTTTTTTTATTTCATTATTAGTATTTTTACTGTCTAAAAATCTTGTCCTAATAGAAACAATGCTTTTTATTCCTGCTTTATTCCCAGGTTTAACAATATCAGGAGTTTTTGAATTTTCTTTAACTTCTGTTTTTAATTTAGATTCAAGCTTAACAACAGTCTTGTTACTATTAGAAATTTCTTCAGGTGTTTTAATATTTTCAATAACAGGTTCTGATTTTTTATCTTTTAAAGATTGTTCTTTTAAACTTTTAGATGCTTGTTCTATTTGAATAACAGCTTTTTCAATACCAGCCTTATTTAATGATTCTCTAACTATGGAAATATCAGTATTTTTTAATTCTTTTTCAAATCCATACTGAACCAAAGTTCCCCCGGTAAAATCAATACCAAGCTTCATTGGCGAATGAATGTCATAAGTTGCCATAGAATAAATCATAGCAATAATTCCAGGAACTATTAAAACAGCTGACAATGCAACCCATAACCATTTATGTTTAACAACATCTATTATGTTTTTATCTCTTAAAAACGGACTACTCAATTTTATATCTCCTATTATATACTACTCACAAATTAAATTTAAGATTACTCTTTAAAAATCTAATCAAGCACCCCAAGTTTTGCTTTTCTTGGACTGGTGTCTTTAGCAGCAAAGCCTTTTGCGATTTGTTCTTTTTTCAAGCCAAACCACTCAGGATGCTTTAACTGACCAGTACCAAACATTAAATGCATAAAGGTTTTGGTAACAGTAATTGCAGTAAACATACTAACCACAACACCAATCGCCAGTGTTAAGGCAAAACCCTTAACAATACTTGTTCCTAATAAATAAAGAATTACACAAGATATAATTGTAGTCATATTACTGTCAAAAATACTTGTAAAAGCTCTGTCAAACCCTGCATTAATTGCTGTAAACAAGGTTCTTCCGGCCCTCAATTCTTCTTTGGTTCTTTCAAAAATAAGAATATTAGCATCAACTGCCATACCAATACTAAGAATAAAACCCGCAATGCCTGCTAAGGTCAAAGTAACCGGTATAAGCTTAAATAAAGCAAAAATAATAAGTCCGTAAATCAAAAGGGCAATATTAGCAATAAAACCCGGCACTCTATAATAAATAATCATAAATATCATTACCAGGGTAATACCGATAATACCTGCTATTTTACTTTTTTCTATGGAATCAAAGCCCAAAGTAGGACCAACGGAATTTTCTTCAATAATTTGTGCAGGCACGGGCAAAGCACCTGCATTTAATAAACTAACCATTTCTTTAACTTCTTCCAGTTTAAAATTACCGCTAATTTGAGCATTACCGCCTAAAATAGGTTCATTTATAACAGGATCAGAAATTAATTCATCATCAAAAAATATAGCCATTGGTTTGCCAACCAGCCTTTTGGTTAAATCACCGAATTTTTTGGTTCCTTTAGAGTTAAATTCAATTAAAACAACCCAGCGAGCAGAAGCATCGGTACCAACTTTAGCAATCTTTAAATCTTTACCGGATAAGCCTGTGCTTACCCATACATTTTCACCACGAAAATTCTTTTTTTGCTCTTTAAATTCAAGCTCAGCTGTTTTGCCTAAAAATTCCTTAGCCCTTTCGGGGTCACTAATATTTGGTATTTCAACAAGCAATCTATCTTGTCCTACTCGTTGTACAAGCGTTTCGGCAACTCCAAAGGTATTAACCCTTCTTTCTATAGATTCTTTTAAGCTATTCATCATGTCATTTGTTATTTCTTTAATATTTTCAGGTTTTTGAGCTTGCAAAATGATTCTTGAACCACCAACAAGATCTAATCCAAGTTTTGTTTTTTTTGTCAAAATAACAAAAATGCATGCTATAACCAGAACTAAAATAATTAAAAAAGTTAATTTTCTTTGTTTCATTAATATCACCACCCAAGTCTAAGCTAAAATATCTTTTTTACATATTATACAGGTTCCAAATTAAATTTCAGATTTCTCTCTGGAATAAGCTTATTAAAAAATAAAATTGATCATTTCATTTTTTAACGCTCCCGTTTTGCAATTCAGAGAATAGTTTATTTTAAGTTTTTACCTGATTAAAGAATCTGAAAAGTATTTTAGAGTTAGTATACTTAAAGTTATTACTCAAAATATTATACTTTATTTTCAAAATTTTTACTAAAGATATTTTAAAACCCCTTAACAATTAAATAACAATCAATATTTAACAGTTAATTCAACAGATAAACATTTTTAGTAGTGGTCAGTTGAGCACTGATGCTTACAAGTAAACTTAAGTTATATCAAAAGTTTATACCGATGCCATAAGAAATGTGATGGCCATCACCACATTTCTGTTAATTCTTTCCTTAATTTTTTATATTTATCCGACTGTGAAAAATTTTGTAAAAATTCTTTTAATTTTGGAAATTTTTCTTCTGAATATTTAAATTCCTTCATTTCATTATATGCCTCAGTCCAGGACATTTTATCTCTGGTTATCCTGCTTAAAGCAGTCATTATACCTGTTCTGTCTTTTCCATCTATACAATGAACATAAATAGCACCTGGTGAGTTCTTAATAATTTTAAAAAAGTTTGATATCTCCTTTGTTTCAGGAGGTCGAAGACCTGATAACGGTATGTTTTTATATTCAATGCCAAATTGTCTTGCCAACCTTGATTCTTCAGTTCTGACCTGCTTATTTGCTCTACTTAAATCAATAATGGTTTTTATACCATTTTTTTGAAATCTTTGAAATCTTTCTAAAGTTTTTTTCCTGGAATAATCAGGATTTTGAAGCATAATCTTATAATATTGAAAACTTACAGGACGAATGCCTCTGTAATACTCCCCCTTTTTTACAACAGCAAATTCTTTATAAAACTTTTCAGGATTAGGTTTAGCCCACCAATTATCAGTGAATTGTGCTATTGGATCAAGTATTGATTTGAAATACCTTGACGCTAAAACATCAAAAATAAAAGCTTTAATCTTTTTTCGGTTAGCAATAACCAGAGCAGTTCCTCCAGCACCAGTAGCTAAAGTAAGACCAACGGCAGCTTTTGTCATTGAGGTTCTTGAAAAACCTTTAAAAGCAATTTTGTTAGAATATTGCTTTCTTTTATATCTGTTATTTTTTAAATTTATATAGTCAGGCTTCATAGTTTTTTAGTGTATTACCTTTAGTATTTAAATTTCAAAAGTTATTTTTTCATTTAAAGAATCAAAAGTTATTTAAACAATATAAATGGGATTAGTAAAATTATTAAATCATCAAAAATAATTTAATAACATTATGGCTAAATTAGCAAGATTTACACATACCGTCCTATCTATTAAATAACAATCAATATTTTAAACTAAAAAAGGCTTGATATTTAATTATGTCAAATATAACATAAAGAAAATCATGAAAATATAATATAAGGGAACTTATGTTTATTTTGATAAAAAATTTGTGAAGTTTTTATACAAAAATAACACTTTAAAAATTTTATAAACGTTTAATTGATAGGGAGTATTTATACTAAAATTTTGATCCAATAATATAGCTATAGCAAGAAAAATACAAAAAATTTAATAAGTATAAACACTCAAGAGATTAAAAAGGAGAAAAATTAATGTCAGGTAGCAAGTCAAAAATTCCATTATTTTTATTGTTATTAATGAATTTTTTCACATTTGCTCTAATCACAAACTTTGTAGGAGCATTGTTGCCTTATTGGAAAGACAGTTTTAACCTAAGCAATTCAATTATCGCTCTTTTAGGTTCGGCATTTTTTGTTGCTTACGGTTTAACCTCTCTACCTCAAGGCTTTTTACTGGATTCCATAGGTAATAAAAAAACCCTGGTATGGGCACTCAGTCTTTTAATAGGTGGCTCAGTACTATTTGGTCTGTTTCCGTCTTTTGAAGTAGGTATTATATCACTATTTATTATAGGTACAGGTGTTACTGCCATACAAATGGTAGGTAACCTATTAGTAAAAAAATTAGACGATGATCCTAATAAATACTCGCGTAATCTTACATTTATGCAAGCTTTATGTGGTGTTGGCGGATCATGTGCAGGGTTCTTAATCGGTTTAACAACAAATACATTAGGTTTGGAATGGAAAGCAGCTTATTTTATATTTGCAGGCTTTACATCTCTAATTCTTTTATTAGCATTAGCTGTTAAAATACCAGAAAACGATAAATCAGAGCAAACCCAAAAACCAACCGCTCAAGATTATTTCAATTTGTTAAAAAACTCCAAAATGGTATTATTTGCAGCAGGTATATTCATTTATGTAGGTATAGAAGTTGCAATATATACCTGGTTAGCTACATTCCTAATAGAAGTTCACGGTTTTGAAAAAGCTACAGCCGCAGGCTACGCGGGTCTATACTGGGCATTACAAGCTGTCGGCCGATTTACAGGCGGCATTGTATTAAACTATTTAAACACATCAAAAGCATTAATTTTATACGCAGCAGGTTGCTTATTATCACTATACATTGCAACATTAGCACCTCAAGGTTATGGAATGGTTTCTCTGGTTGCATTTATAGCAGCAGGATTCTTTACATCAATTATGTTCCCAAGTATATTTACACTAGCTGTTAACTCCTTTGGAAAACGCCAGGAAGCTACAGTAGCGGGCATTTTATGTACATCCATCATTGGTGGAGCTGTTATCACTCCAGTAGTCGGACTCATAAGCGATGTAACCAGCTCCCTGGCAACAGGCTTAATTGTAGCCGGTACTGCATCATTATTATACCTGGCTTTTGTAGGTTTCAAAACAATGACACCGGTAATTCCTGCAACAGCATCAGAGCTTGAAGCTCAAAAATCTTCTGCCGATACCGCAAAAGAAGAAGAAAAAGAAACAGTTGGCGTTTAATCGCAACTATAACTAATAAATACAAAAAAGACTTTCTCAAGCTTGAGAAGGTCTTTTTTTACGTTGCATTTTAGGTAAAAAGATAATATTCGGGGTGTTTATGTACCGTGGAAAGCTCCTTTAAGTAGCTGTTCCATCTCATTTGGAGTATCAGAAGACTCTAAAGCCATATCTTGAGTTATCAAACCGGCTTTAACAAGTTTAAACAGCGATAAATTCATACTCATCATACCGCTATAGTCTCCATCTTGAATAAGTTCATATATTTTGTCAATCTCATCTCTAATAATATAATCCCTGGCTGCGGGCGTAACTGCAAGTATTTCAGTAGCAGGAACTCTGCCTTTATCTTTACGTTTAACAAGTTTTTGGGCCACAGTACCTCTTAAGGTAGATGCTACTTGTAGCCTGACGGATTCTCTTTCATGAGGTTCAAAAGCATTAATAATCCTGTTAATAGTTTGTACCGCATCGGTAGTGTGCAGGGTCGAAAACACCAAGTGTCCTGTTTCTGCGGCTTTAAGCGCACTGGATATTGTTTCTCTGTCTCTCATCTCACCAATTAATATAACATCAGGGTCTTGTCTTAAGGCATATTTAAGCCCATGAGGGAATGTATCAGTATCAATCCCTAACTGGCGTTGTGTAAACACACATTTCTTATTAGAGTGCATAAATTCGATAGGATCTTCAAGCGTAATAACGTGCCGTTGACTGTTTTGATTCATATAATCAAGTAACGAAGCGAGCGTAGTGGATTTACCGCTTCCGGTAGGCCCGGTTACAAGAATTAATCCGTTATTTAAGGTTGTAAATTTTTTAAGTACAGGCGGAAGCATTAATTTTTCCAATGCTGGCACAACATAAGGTACAACCCTAAATACAAATCCGATATTACCAAGATCATGAAGCAAATTAACCCTAAAGCGAGAAACATCAGGTATTTCGTAGGAAAAATCAAAGTCAAAAGAATCATTCACTTTTGCTTTTAGTTTTTCCGGAAGAAGTTTGTTTAAAATATCATGCATATCTTCTTCAACCAAAGGCGGTGACTTGGATTTTAATATAATACCGTCTTTTCTGACCATAGGCGGAGTATTGATTCTCAAATGAATATCAGAGATATTTTGAGAAACTGCAAATTTAAGGAACGACTCAATTTCAAACTTTTCTTCTTCAGGGATATTATTATTTTCCATTTCCTGAACCATAATAACTTTTCCTCTTTAACTCTTAACTTTCAAAAAACCTTAAATAAATAAAAATATTCTTTTATTATATATAATTTTTTTATTTAACTGAATAGTGTAGATAAAAATTTTTTATAAAACGAAATATTTATTAACAAATAAAACAATAAGGGTTTAAAACCTCATAAAAATTTGATATTATATTATTAAAGAGGGCTAGAGGCTAACCGCAAATAACCTCTAACCCGATGAATAAATGGTTTAATTTTTAAGGGCTATTATTATCAGTATGATACTACATAATAGCTCTAATTCATTTGCCATCAATATCATCGTATCCTCCTTTCCAGCCCCTTTTGGGGGATTAGACGGTTGAAGGATTTCTCTTTTTATTTAATTTTAATTCATTTAGTAAAATCTTATCATAAATTCTTTTTATCTACTTATATATAATCTTACTTTTTTTATAAA
>JANQHM010000171.1 GCA_028282645.1 Candidatus Gastranaerophilales bacterium | reverse complement strand
GTACTCAACTGACCATTATTCTTTATTTTAATTAAATATAAATTATATCTCTTTAATATATATTATAGTTTATTTATTAAAATTTTGCATGAAATTTTAGCGATTGTTAAGAAATCGTTACTAAATTAGTAACAACTAAAATTAAAAGTTGCCAAAAACAAAGAAAGTTGTTTGCTTTTTTCATTGTTTATGATTTTATATGTATAATACTGTTGATAAAGCAATTATACTGAATCCAAGACTAAAATCTGCACCGGACCTTTGGTTTCGTAGCTAAGTCTGGATTTACCATTACATCCTGAAACCATAACAAGGTCATCATAAGTATAGATCAGCTCCTTTACATGATCTCTGGTGGCTAATTCCTGTGCTAAATTTTCCTTGCTGACTTTAGTTAAAATATCACCAGCGATTTCGTTACTATTAACCATTATTGCTACCTTTTATTGTTTTATCAATTTTTGTTTAAGTATATAATAAGGGATTTATCCCTTAAAGTCAAATAATTTTATTCTTAACTTAATATTTTTTTTATTAAAAAAAGGTCAGTTTTAATAATGTTAAGCAAAAAAATAAAGCTTATAAGAAAAGAATTAGGAATGAGCCAGCAAGCTTTTGCGGACTATACTGGTATTCCTCAAGGTACAATTGCTAGTATTGAAAAAGGAGCGGTAAAATACCCTCGTGTTGATGTATTACTTAAGCTTATGGAACTTGGGTATTCTGCTGATTATCTTTTACTGGGAGAAAAAGAACATAGCCCTGCGGAAGAAATATTAAAAAATTTGCCCGAAGAAAAGCTTGAAGTCCATAAACTTCTTGAAAAAGCCTTAATCGGAGATAATAGTGCCATTGACGGCTTGATAATCCTTTTAAAGTCTTTAAAGGCAAAAAAATAATATATAGTACCTATATGCCTACCTCAAAGATAACTTTTGTATTTTTAATATAATATAAGGTCAGTTTTAATAATGCTAGGTGAAGAATTAAAGTTTATAAGAAAAAATTTAGGAATGAGCCAGCAAGCTTTTGCTGAACATACTGGTATTCCTCAAGGTACAATAGCAAATATTGAAAAAGGAGCGGTAAAATATCCTCGTGTTGATGTATTACTTAAGCTTATGGAGCTTGGATATTCTGCTGATTATCTTTTACTGGGAGAAAAAGGACATATTTCTACGGAGGAAATATTAAAAAATCTGCCTGAAGAAAAGCTTGAAGTTTATAAACTTCTTGAAAAAGCCTTAATCGGAGATAATAGTGCCATTGACGGCTTGATAATCCTTTTAAAGACTTTAAAGGCAAAAAAATAATATTATAATATATATATTACAATATTGTTAACTTTTGTATTAGATGTATTAAATCATTAGAATTTATCCTTTGTATAGAATATAATAGCAGTAATATAATAAAATAATAAAAGGATGAAAAGACAAGAAATGCTAAAGATTAAATCAATTCCAACATTAAATCCGGGTCTAAAATTAGCAAGTATTTTAAAAAATATATTACCAAGTACATTACCAGGAGAAGAAAGCCCTGTAATAGAAACTAAATTTAAGGATGGCACAATAGAACGCTACTATCCTAAAAGTGATAAAATAATTGCTATGTATACCGATGGAAGAAAGATAACAAGCACCCCTGGCGAGCTTATAAAAGTAGAACACCCTAAGAAAGTACTAGAAGATGGAAAACCTCAAAGAAGCACCGTTTACAAGGAAGTTAAAGAACATATGAATGAAAGAATAAAGAAAATTTTTTTTATTGCAAATGATTTTCTCAACGGCCACTTATCCATAGTGGACGAAATAAAAAACAAAGTTACGCATTTCTATAAAAATGGAGCGATTAAGGTATACAAAGATAAAAAGCCAAAAAAAACAGACTTTTTAGACGCTAATATCTCTAGACGAGCCTTGCCGGATGGAACTCAAATTAAGGTATTTAAGGAAAAAGGAATTAGGACAGTTAAACATTTAGGCCCACAGACAAAGACGGCAGAATATATTAAGCAGGGTCAAGAAGCAGTCCCTTTTCTTAAAAAGAATTTTAGCACTAATAAATGGGAAGTGCT
>JANQHM010000160.1 GCA_028282645.1 Candidatus Gastranaerophilales bacterium | reverse complement strand
AAAATTATTAGATAACTGAGTACCTACGTTTAATTTGAAAAATCGGTAAAATACCCGAGATCACTTAACTTTTTTATTTTTAAATGTCGAATTTCCGTTAAATTTTGTTTTAAAAAACACCTAGAGCAAAGGTAGCATACATAATAGACATATTTTTTTTTAAATTATAAATGGCTGTCTCTAACAGAAAAATATAAGACAGCCATTTATAGTTGTTATTTTTGTTATTTCCATTATTTTAAAATACCAATCCGCCTTCTCTTGCTGCATCTGCTAAAGCAGCAATTTTGCCATGGTAAATAAATCCGCCTCTATCAAATACAATTCGTTCAATTCCAGCGTTTTTTGATCTTTCTGCAATTAATTTACCAATTTTTTTAGCTGCATCAATATTACCACAATTTTGATATTGTGATTTTAAATCTATTTCAACTGTACCTGCTGATACTAATGTAATACCTTTAGTATCATCAATTATCTGTGCATAAATATGTTTATTACTTTTATGTACAGATAACCTTGGCCTTTCAGCGGTTCCGGAAATTTTTACTCTTATTCGTCTGTGCTTTTTAGCTACAGATTTTTTCTTATTTTTTTTATTAATCATGTTAATTCACCTAAGTTACTTACCAGTCTTACCGGCTTTTCTACGTATATATTCACCCGCATATCTGATACCTTTAGCTTTATAAACTTCCGGAGGTCTTTTAGATCTTATCAAAGCTGACATATCACCTACAGATTGTTTACAAGCACCTTTAACAGTAATTTTGTTATTACCTTCAACAATAATTTCTATACCATCGGGTGGATTTATCTCTATGGGATGACTATATCCAAGAGCAAGAACTAATTTTTTACCATCTTTTTGTGCTCTATAACCTACACCATGTATTTCTAGGTCTTTTGTAAATCCTTTACTCACGCCAGTAACAAGATTATTAACTAATGTTCTACTCAAACCATGAAGAGCTCTGGTTTTTCTTTCTTCATTAGCTCTTTCCAGAGTTATAATATTGCCTTCTTTTTTTATGATTATTTCAGATCTTATAGAAACATTTAATATTCCTAAAGGACCTTTTGCTGTTACTGAATTTCCTTCAATTGTAACATCAACTTTATCAGGTATTTCAACAGGTGTTTTACCAATTCTGGACATTTTAATTAATCTCCGTGTTTACCATACATAACAGAGTATTTCACCACCGATTTTTTGCTTTCTTGCTTCTCTATCGGTTAATAAACCTTTGCTTGTACTTACTATTGCTATTCCTAAGCCGCCAAATACTTTTTGTAAATTTTTAGCTTTACTGTATATTCTAAGTCCTGGCTTACTAATGCGACGTAAATTTGATATGACAGGCTTGTTATCTTCGCCGTATTTTAAGATTATACTTATCATTTTAAATTTTTCGTTATCAAGAACTTTATAATTTACAATATAGCCTTCATTTTTTAATAATTCAGCCAATTTAACTTTTAGTTTTGAATAAGGTATTTTTACTTCAGCATGCTTAACAATGTTAGCATTTCTGATTCTTGTAAGCATATCTGCTATAGGATCTGTATTCATTATTTTATTTCCCCTTAAATTAGGAACAATTTACCAACTTGATTTTGTCACACCAGGTAATAATCCTTGATGAGCCATAATTCTTAAATGTACCCTGCATAGACCAAAATCTCTATGATATCCTCTCGGTCTTCCGCAAATATTACATCTGTTACGTAGTCTCACTTTAGGATATTTACCTTTTGCAGCCAATTCTTGTCTTTGTTTTTCTTTTGCAATCATTGATTTTTTGGCCACGATATATTCTCCTTAAATATTTATTGACATTAACTTTTCTTAAAAGGCATTCCCAGTTCTTCAAGCAATGCAAAAGCTTCTTCATCAGTATTAGATGTTGTTACGATTGAAATATTCATTCCTAGTGTATGATCTACTTCATCATATTTTATTTCCGGGAATAGCAACTGGTCATTAATACCTAATGAGTAGTTACCTCTTCCGTCAAAACTATTTCTACCAACACCACGAAAATCTCTAATTCTAGGCAATGCAACACAAAGTAACTTTTGCAAGAAGTGATACATTTTATCTCCTCTAAGTGTAACCATTACGCCAATAGGCATACCTTGTCTTAACTTATATGTTGCTATTGACTTTTTCGCTTTGGTTACAACAGGTGCTTGCCCGGTTATTTTTGTTATATCTCTTATCGCAGAGTCTAATATTTTACTGTTCTGTACGGCTTGTCCAAGCCCCATATTGATAACAATTTTTACAAGTTTTGGTACTTGGTGATCATTCTTATAATCAAATTTTTCTTTTAACTTAGATTTAGACTCTTCACGATATTTATCTTTTAGTTTTTTTGTTATTGACATTTTTTTATCCCCTAAATATCAATTTGTTCACCACATTTTTTACAGACTCTTGTTTTTTGTCCATCTTCGATAATTTCATGTCTGATCCTTGTCGGTTTTTCGCATTTAGGGCAACATAACATTACTTTGGATGACCTAATCGGTGCTTCAAACTTAATTAAGCCTCCACGGACATTTCTCATCGGATTAGGTTTCATTGCTTTTGTAATAAAGTTTACACCTTCAACAACTACCCTACCTCGTTTTGTGTCTACTGATTTTATATTGCCGATTTTGAATTTATCTTTACCACTAATTACAATTACTCTGTCGCCTGTTTTTATGTGTAATTTATATTTTTTCTTTTTAGTTTTAATCATTATGAACTATCTCCTAAATTACTTCTGGTGCAAGAGATACAATTTTCATATAATTTTTATCTCTTAATTCACGCGCAACAGGCCCAAATACACGTGTTCCTACTGGATTACCTTCTTTATTAATTATTACTGCAGCATTGTCATCAAATCTAATTTTTGACCCATCTGCGCGAGTTTTTGTAGCTTTGACTCGAACAATTACAGCCCTAACAACATCAGATTTTTGTACCGGCATGTTTGGTGCAGCATCTTTTACAGTTGCAACAATAACATCACCAAGCCCTGCATAGGTTTTATTCGAGCTTCCTAATACACGAATACAAAGTAATTCTTTTGCACCTGTATTATCAGCAACGTTTAATCTTGTTTCTTGTTGAATCATTACTATATCTCCTATGTAGCTTCTTTGAGAACTTCAGCTACAATCCATCTTTTTGTCTTACTAATAGGCCGAGATTCAATAAGTTTAACTTCATCACCATTATTACATGAACAATTTTTTGTATCAGCCATATAATGTTTAGTTGTTGCAATAATTTTCTTGTATTTAGGGTGAGCTTTAAACTGCACTACTTCAACAACTGCGGTGTTAGTCGTTTTAGTACTAATTACTCGACCAACTTTTTCTTTTTTAGGCATGGCCTATTACCTCTTCATTATTGATTATTTAACTGTTTTTCTCTTATTACTGTTTTCATTCTGGAAATTTGTGATCTTAATTTAGAAATTTCTGCTGTACTTTCTAACTTATAAGTTGATTTACTGATTCTTAAGTCGAACAGTGTCTTTCTTATATTAAAAATTTCTTCATTAAGTTCTTCTATTGTACACTCACGCATTTCACTTATTTTCATTTATGACACCACCATTATTATTGTTTCTCTACAATTTTTACTTTGATCGGAAGTTTTTGCGCGGCTTTCTCTAACGCTTTACGAGCAATATCTCTATCATGATAAATTATTTCAATTATTAATCTTCTTGTTTTTACAACTGCTACCCAATACTCGGGATTACCTTTACCTTTACCCATACGTGTTTCAGCAGGTTTTGCAGTTACCGGCTTATCAGGAAAAATTTTTATCCACACTTTTCCACCTCTTTTAAGCTCACGAGTGATAGCTCGCCTAGCCGCCTCTATTTGTCTACTGGTTATCCAAGCAGGTTCTAATGCCACGATGCCAAAATCACCATATTCAAGATCAGTGCCTCTTGTTTCGTGACCTGACATTCTTCCTCTCATTTTTTTACGGTATTTAGTCTTTTTAGGCATTAACATAATTAATTACTCCTAATTATATTATTCTTTTATTATTCATTGTCCCTTTGAGCTTCTTTTGTTTGATTTTGCTCGGATTGATGGCTTTGAGTTTTCTGATGAGGATGTGAGTGTGAACCTTGTTTGTGGCCTTGTCTTTGACCTGATTTTCCAGCCCTACCTCTTTTTCTTTGAGGTCTTCCGGCTCCATGCTCACTAGTTTTGACTTTTATGTTCATATCAGCAGTTTCACCCGGTAATATTTCTCCTTTAAAGATCCATACTTTTACACCAATAATACCAAATACAGTATCAGCTTCTGCAACACCATAATCAATATCAGCTCTTAAGGTTTGTAAAGGAATACGTCCTTCTTTAGCCCATTCTGTACGTGCTATTTCAGCACCTCCAAGCCTACCGGCTATGGCTACTTTGATACCCTGAATACCTGAGCGCATTGAACGTTGAATAGCTTGCTTCATTGCTCTTCTAAAAACAACACGTTTTTCAAGTTGTAAAGCAATAGATTCAGCTACTAATTGAGCATCCGCATCTATTCGTGCAACTTCTAAAACATCAATTTGCACTCGCTTGTCGGTCATTTTGCTCAATTCTTTTCTTAATTCGTCGATTCCTTGACCGCCTCTGGAAACAACCAATCCGGGCTTTGCAGTTATTATTACTATATTTGTCTGCTTCGCTTTTCTTTTTATAAGAATCTTGCTGATACCAGCACTATATAGTTTTTTCTTTATGTGTTTTCTTATTCTATAATCTTCCGCAATAATTGCCGGCATAGTTCTTTTTGTTCCAAAGCAAGTACTGAGGGTATCTTTTGTTATTCCAACTCTGAGTCCTATTGGATGAACTTTTTGTCCCAAGGTTCAAGTCTCCTATTTAGCTTTGTTAAGTAGTTTTTTATCAACGCTTACTTTTATAGTTAAGTGAGATGTACGTTTGGTTCTTCTATATACACGTCCTTGAGCCCTTGGTTTAGCTCTTTTGTATGTGGGGCCTTCATCCGCATATATTTCCGTTAATACTAGCCCTTCAGAAGAAACACCCCATTTTTCTGCTGCATTAGCAACTGCACAGATCAAGTTTTTTTCAACTACTCTTGCTGCAAAATAAGGCATAAATCTGAGGATATTTATTGCTTCATCAACGCTTTTACCGCGTACTTCATTTATTACCCTGCGCATTTTACGTGCAGTCATTCTAATGTATTTTTGTTTAGCTTGAGCTTCCATAGTTAAGCTTTCCTCTTTAGTATTTGAAGTTTATCTTCTCTTTGCAGTTTTATCAGAACCGGCATGACCTCTAAAATATCTTGTTGGTGCGAATTCACCCAGTTTATGTCCGATCATCTGTTCTGTTATGTACACAGGTACATGAGTTTTTCCATTATGTACAGCTATTGTATGTCCAAGCATCGCAGGTATAATCATTGATGCCCTGGACCATGTTTTTATAACTTTTTTTTGATTGCTTTCATTTAATTTTTCTATTTTTTCAAGTAATGATTCTTCTACATAAGGTCCTTTTTTTAATGAACGAGCCATTGATTAATTTCTCCTTACTTACGTTTTCTGACAATGTACTTATCAGATTGTTTACGCTTTCTAGTG